>CAYMPX010000020.1:0-18195 GCA_964392135.1 uncultured Methylomarinum sp. | reverse complement strand
GTTCATTTCAATCTTTATACATAGATTAATCAGTTTCTTGTAAAATACGCCTTTTGATTTGAGGTGTCTTTATGGTTTGGAAACCCCATGTAACTGTTGCAGCAGTCATTGAAGAGCAAGGTAAATTCTTGTTAGTTGAAGAAGAAACCTCTAATGGTCTTGCTTTTAATCAACCCGCAGGTCATTTAGAACCGGGAGAAGAAATTATCAATGCAATCAAGCGAGAGGTTAATGAAGAAACAGCATGGCAATTTGAGCCAGAATACATCATTGCCATTCAACTTTGGCGTAAAACATCTGAATTTCCTAGTTTTATTAGAGTCTGTTTCGCGGGTAAGGTTCACTCCCATAATAAAGATCAAACATTAGATGAAGGCATTGTTGCAACACACTGGTTAACCCCAAAAGAAATTGCAGCAAAAAAATCACAATTACGTAGTCCTCTGGTTTTAACATCCATAGACGAGTATTTGCGCGGTGAATGCTACCCTTTAACACTATTAAAATCTTATTTAGACTTAGAAGATGAGTAAAAACATTATTGTTGGCATGTCAGGCGGCGTTGATTCGTCTGTTACCGCATTAAAATTGCTAGAACAAGGTCATAATGTCACCGGTTTGTTCATGAAAAACTGGGAAGAAGATGATGGCACTGAATATTGTACAGCAATGGAAGATCTTGCTGATGCGCAACAAGTCAGTGACCGTTTAGGAATTGAATTAAAAACAGTTAATTTTTCCGCAGAATATTGGGACGAGGTTTTTGAAGTTTTTTTATCTGAATTTAAGGCGGGAAGAACGCCTAACCCTGATATTTTATGTAATAAGCATGTTAAATTTAAAGCCTTTTTAAATTACGCGATTGAAGATTTAGGCGCTGAATATATTGCCACTGGACATTATGCACGGGTAAGAGAACATAAGGGTGAGTTTCAATTATTAAAAGGCTTGGATCCTAATAAAGAACAAAGTTATTTTCTTTATACGTTAGGTCAAAAAGCCTTATCAAAAACACTGTTCCCTATTGGCGATTTGCATAAGCCGGAGTTAAGAGCCATGGCTAAAAAAGCGGGCTTTGATAATCATAAAAAGAAAGATAGCACAGGCATTTGTTTTATTGGAGAACGAAAATTTACCGAATTTTTACAGCGTTATTTGCCGACCCAACCGGGAGAAATGCGTACCCCTGAAGGACAATATATAGCTAAACACCAGGGATTAATGTATTACACGCTTGGGCAACGTCAAGGATTAGGTATTGGCGGGGTTAAAAATGCACCTGATGAACCCTGGTATGTTTTAGAAAAAGACCTGGATAACAATATTTTAATCGTAGGACAAGGGCATGACCACCCGCTTATGCTCCACAATACTCTGGAAGCAAGCCAATTAGACTGGTGTAATAACAAGCCTTTAACTGAAACTATTTACTGTAAAGCAAAAACACGTTATCGCCAAAGTGATCAAACGTGTAAATTAGAACCTTTAGGCAATAATCGTTGTAAAGCAAGCTTTGATAACCCTCAAAGAGCCATTACCCCCGGACAATCTGTGGTTTTTTATGACAATGATGTTTGTTTAGGTGGCGGAATCATTGAATCTAAATATAATGAATAATATAATAATCAGAAATAACATCGACAACTGATGCAGGATGGGCAAAGCGATAGCGTGCCCACCATACTTAAAATGATGGGTAGGAAAGAACCCTTTGCCCATACTACACTTGCCTAACAGGATAAACCGTTTTATGTCTAATTTTTCACTGACCGCAATTTCACCAATAGATGGACGCTATGGTAGTAAAGTTGCAGATTTCCGTCCTATTTTTAGTGAATACGGTTTAATTCGTTATCGTGTTGAAGTTGAAGTACGCTGGTTACAAGCTTTAGCCAGACATCAACAAATCACTGAAGTACCTGCGTTTAGTGAAGATGCAAACAACCTGTTAAATACTATCGTTAAAGACTTCTCTGAAGATGATGCACAACGCATTAAAGATATTGAAAGCACTACCAATCATGATGTAAAAGCGGTTGAGTATTTTCTTAAAGAAAAAATCACAGAGAATACCGAATTAAATAAAGTAAATGAATTTATTCACTTTGCCTGTACTTCAGAAGACATTAATAATTTATCTTATGCATTAATGCTTAAAGAAGGCAGAGAGACATTAATCCCTCAAATGACGGAATGCATAGCAGCCATTAAAAAAGTAGCATTAGACACTGCAGAGCAACCTATGATGTCCCGTACACACGGACAAACAGCAAGCCCCACCACAACAGGTAAAGAATTTGCCAATGTAGTTGTTCGTTTATTACGCCAAAAAGAACAACTGGAAGCCGTTGAGTTACTGGGAAAAATTAATGGAGCGGTGGGTAATTATAATGCTCACAGTGTCGCTTACCCTGAAATTGATTGGGAAAAATTTGCTAAAGATTTTGTAGAATCTTTAGGCTTGTATTGGAATGCTTATACCGTTCAAATTGAACCGCATGATTATATCGCAGAGTATTTTCATGCTCTTTCACGTTTTAACACTATTTTGATCGATTTTAACCGTGATATTTGGGGTTATATTTCTTTAGGCTATTTCAAACAAAAAACCATTGCCGGTGAAGTTGGTTCATCGACTATGCCGCATAAAGTGAACCCCATTGATTTTGAAAATTCGGAAGGTAACTTAGGCTTAGCCAATGCTTTGTTTTCATTTCTTAGTGAGAAGTTACCTATCTCCCGCTGGCAACGTGATTTAACTGACTCAACGGTTTTACGAAACATCGGCGTGGGTATTGCTCATACCAGTATTGCTATTCAATCGGCATTAAAAGGCATTTCCAAGCTGGAAATTAATGCGGATAACATTGAAAATGACTTAAACAATAACTGGGAAGTGCTTGCTGAACCCATTCAAACCGTTATGCGTCGTTATGGCATTGAAAAGCCTTATGAAAAACTAAAAGAATTAACACGCGGTCAACGCGTTACACCTGAGGATTTAGCTGTTTTCATTAAAAACCTTGAAATTCCTAAACAGGCTAAACAAGCGCTTTTAGAATTAACACCGCGCGGCTATACAGGCTATGCTGAAAAATTAGCCAAAGATATAGAATAAAATATTTTAGTCCCGCATAATTGCGAGGCTAAAGCCTCATTTCTAATTTTAAAAGGCTGTGTCTATTCAGACACAGCCTTTTTTGTATAGTAAATCTTTTGGTAAGTCATTATTTCTATGCTTAATTTAATCTGGATGTTTTTTTTCTTATCTGCCTTTGTTACCGCGTTATTTAAATTGGTTTTTTTGGGTGATCAACAGATTTTTTCGCAAATAATGACGGCTATGTTTAGCTTGTCTAAAACGGCATTTGAAATTTCTTTAGGATTAACGGGAGTACTTGCTTTATGGCTAGGGATTATGAAAATAGGCGAGCGTAGTGGTTTTATCTATTTATTAACGCAAGCTTTAACACCACTTTTTAGTCGGCTAATGCCTGATGTGCCTAAAAACCACCCTGCCCTTGCGGCTATGGTCATGAACATTTCAGCCAATGCTTTAGGTTTAGATAATGCCGCTACACCGTTAGGGATTAAAGCAATGAAGGAATTGCAGACCTTAAACCCTACTCCCGAAACGGCCAGTAACGCCCAAATTTTATTCCTGGTCATTAACACCTCGGCAGTGACCTTATTTCCCATTACCATTTTCACCTATCGTGCGCAATTAGGTGCAGCCAACCCAACCGATGTGTTTATCCCGATTTTAATAGCGACCTATATTTCAACTATAATGGGACTATTAGCCGTTGCAGTTGTTCAGAAAATTAACTTGCTCGACAAAATTATTTTTTCATATCTCGCCGGACTCACCCTGCTGGTTTCAGCTATTCTGTTTTATTTCTCCCAGCTTAGCCAGACAGAAATGCTTTCGCAATCCGCATTGATTAGTAATATTATTCTTTTTAGTCTGGTGATTAGTTTTATTTGTGGTGCGTTATATAAAAAAATAAATGCTTATGAGGCATTTATAGAAGGTGCTAAAGAAGGCTTTCAAACCGCAATTACCATTATTCCCTATCTTGTTGCCATGTTAGTTGCTATTGGCGTATTTAGAGCCAGCGGTGCATTAGAGTTAATTATTGAATTAATTCGTTATTGGATACACTTGCTTGGGCTAGATGCTCGCTTTATTGATGCATTACCTACGGCACTAATGAAGCCTTTTAGCGGTAGTGGTGCAAGAGCGATGATGGTTGATACCATGCAAGTCTATGGTGCAGATTCATTTGCGGGACGCTTGGCATCTATTGTACAAGGCAGTACAGAGACCACATTTTATGTTTTAGCGGTTTATTTTGGCTCAGTAGGCATCAAAAATATCCGTCATGCTGCTGCTTGTGGGATAATTGCCGACTTTTTTGGCATTGTTGCCTCTATTTTTATTGCTTATTGGTTTTTCGGTTAATGTTAATTCATCTCAAAACACTGGGTTGTCGTCTTAATGAGGCAGAGTTAGAAACATGGGCGCAGGCTTTTCAAAAAGTCGGTCATCAAATTACGCGTCACTTAAATGAAGCTCATATTGTTATTATTAATTCCTGTGCGGTTACCGCTGATGCAAGCCGTAAATCGCGTCAATTAATCCGCCGAATTCATCGGGATAATCCACAGGCTAAATTAGTGGTGAGTGGATGTTATGTGACCCTTAACCAAGATGAAGCGGCACAATTACTGGGTGTTGATTTAGTGGTCAGTAATAAAGATAAAAGCCGGTTAGTTGAACAAACGTTATCTTTATTAAATTTAGACACTATGCCGGCTATGGCAACTGAACCGGGGGAAACCTCGTTATTTACTCGCGGTAGACAACGGGCATTTATAAAAGTACAAGATGGTTGTCGATATCGTTGTACTTTTTGTATTGTAACGGTTGCGCGTGGCGAAGAAGTCAGCCGTTCAGTGCAAACTATTATTAATGAAATTAATTCCTTGCATCAGCAAGGCATTAATGAAGCAATTCTTACTGGTGTCCATTTAGGGGGGTATGGCAGTGATATTGACAGTAATTTATCTGAGTTAATACAGGCTATTTTAGATAACACAGAGATTCCACGATTACGTCTAGGTTCATTAGAACCGTGGGAACTGCCCTCTGGTTTTTTTAATTTATTTGATAACCCCCGGTTAATGCCGCATTTACATTTACCGTTACAAAGTGGCTCAGATACCGTACTGAGACGTATGGCAAGGCGCTGTAAAACAGCAGAATTTGCCGATATGGTTAAACAAGCTCGCCAGCAAATAAAGAATTTTAATGTCACCACCGATATTATTGTGGGTTTTCCGGGGGAAACAGAACAAGAATGGCAAGAAAGCGTTGATTTTATAAACAAAATTAATTTTGGGCATATCCATATTTTTACCTATTCCAGTCGAGAAGGTACAAAAGCGGCTACCTTACCCAATCAATTGACCAATGAAATTAAAAAACAACGCAGTAAACAGCTACATGAACTTGCCGAATCCATGAAGCAAAAATTCATTGATAAAAATATCAATCAACAACACGCTGTTTTATGGGAAGGTTATAAACAATCATTAGACAATGGCAAACAATTAATTTTTGGTTATACCCCTAATTATTTAAGAGTAGCCTGTGAAATTTCAGCAGATGAGACTATTGAAAACAGCATAATCAATGCAACATTAGATTCTAAAACCGAACATCATGTGAGCTGTACTTTAAATCTGAACCTGGATTAATCAGGCATAATTTAAAACAAAAGCTGACTATAGTCACGGAGGGGAATGTCAGATATGCAATGAGTGATATTAAAACAAAGGTTACCCGACATTACCCAGACCTAAGCAATAACACCCCCTTCTAAGAGTTGAGTGTATGCGCATAAATATTATTTATGATGAGCTTGTTCACCTTTTATAATGAGCGGACAAAGGGCAAAACCAAGTATCACACCGACTGCAACAACACTGGCTAGAATTCTAAGTGAGGTACTTTCAGCGGTGATTAAACTACCAAATGCCAATGCACTGGTTAGCATTGAAGCCGCTATTGCCTGATAAGTCAGGTCAATATCCCCTCCTCGATTTTCTTGATAAAAAATACCGTAATCGACACAAATAGCCACAACCAACAAAAACCCGACTAAATGTAAAAAGCTAATCGCAACACCACTCAACGACCAAACAGTTAATATTAAAAAGGCTGATAATACAGCGGGCAGCAATGTTTGTATGGCTTTAAATACACTTTTATAGCGGGCAATCAATAGCATTATGATTAGTGCCATACCAATGATTAATAAGGTCTGCGCTCTATCTGTATAGTCTTTGCTTATATTATTTAACATATCGCGCTGACTAAAATATTGCGCGCCATCAACGCCATCTAAAGCTTTTTGTACAGCTTCAGGTTGATGTTCAGCTAACCATATCATAATAATAATAACGTGCTGTTTTCCTTGAACAATACGACTATCAATAATTTTTTTAATCGGAGTATTAAGTACCTGGTCTAATGATAACGATGCGGTCGGTGTATAAACCAAATCACCTAATCGTTTAACCGACAAGCCTTGCTGTATTAATGCCTGTTGCCAAAGTGTGTGGGTTTCTACGGTTAAATACGACTGTAACAACGCTTGATTTTGCTGTTGTTTTTGTGCAGATAACAACCATGGATAAAAGCCAAAATAATCAGATAACTGCCCTGTCTGTTTTAATTGATCTAATTTGGGGTAAACTGCTTCTGTTTTCTGCAATGCGGCTTCAATGGTTTCCCCTGTCACGAGCACAAACCGTCCTGGTTCTATACTGGTCATGCGGGCACGTATTCGCTTATCATTTTGTTTTAGATAGTCTAACTCCGGGGTTAATTCCTGCATATCCTTCATCCAATGCAAGGATTTTAATTCCAGCGTTGACATGCCCAAGATGATAAGCAGTAAAGTGATCAACCAAGGTCTAAATTGCTGACAAAACCTTGCCCAGCCGGCAATTAAAGGAATTTTTAATTGCCGGGGGTTATCACTTATTGAAAGATAAGGAAAAATAAAACGTGTCAACAGTAAGCTAATTAGTATACCTGTTGCGGCATAAACAGCCACTTGTTGAAATCCTGGATAACCCGATGCACCTAGCGCAATATAACCAATCATGGTGGTAACACCCCCTAACAACATACTAGGCCAGATTTTAACGATGACAGCAACACGTTGTGCCTTGTTAACAGATTGGGCATGTGTCACTGCATGTATAGGATAATCAATACAAATCCCGATTAAGGTTGAACCTATGGCAAGCGTCATACCATGCACATAACCAAAAACCAGATAAGTGCCAAGAATCGCCGTTAAAATGACAATGGCCAGTAAGCTAAAAACTTGAAAAGAAATACTAAAAGAACGAAAGATTAATAGAAATAATATAACCAAAGCAATCGAAGAAAGTATACTGACTTTGGTAATATCACCCTGTATTAATATTTGTGTTGCCACTGCAAAAACAGGTACCCCCGTCATCTCCAATTGATACAAACCCGCTTGATTTAACTGATTAAAAACCTGTTTAATGGCAATTTGAATACGACTTTGTTCAGGTACATCCAGCCCAGCCATAGTGGTTTCTAATATCAGGTTTTGATATGGGCTATCTTCAGTTAATACCTGCTGCATTTGTCCAGTGACAGACTTAAACCCCTGTGTTGTTAATAACAAAGGGTCTTGTAAGGCAATCTGTTTAAACATAGTGCTTTGTGGCGATAATAACAGTGTTTTCAGCAAAGCCGCTCTTTGTTGTAGTCCCTGTTCAGAAAACAATGCGTCCAAGTCCTGCTCGGGATTAAGGCTATACATACTACTTGCGTAGTGTACATATAGCTGTTGCATGGTTTTAGACAGTTTACTTTTCTGTCCTGGTAACCAGACAGCTGCTACGCCTTCAATATTGTTCAGCGCATGTTGTAATGTTTGTATAAAGGGTTTGGTTACCTCGGCTTGATTTATTGCTCCTACAGAAATAAGGTATCGGCGTGATAATGTACCCGATTGCATTTCACTGGCTAATAGAATTTCTTCTGCATTATCACCGGCAATAATAAAAGCGGATAAATCTGTTTTAAATGTAACACTACTCACCACACAAAGAGCCAATAAAGGCGGTAATAGATAAAATAGTGTGTTTTGCCAGTTTAAGCGCTTTAACAAGCTATTCACCTGGCAGTGTTTGATACAGTTTATTAATGCGATTTGTAATGTCAGCCCCTACCCTTTCTTTTTGTAAAACAAATTCACTCAAGTCCCCGTCTGCTTGATGTATTTTTATACGATTTGCTGGCTGATTCGCTAAACCAGAAACCGTAATATAAAATCCTGATTCACTGTTAGCCTTAGGCTTTAAATGCATTATCCAGTGTTGTGCTGTACTATTAAAGTCAACTAAGTACATGCGGTTTAGCAAGGTTTCGTCTGCATTAATTAATGCCTTAAATACCGCAATATTCAGAGCTAAAGGATTATCCTCTTCCATTTCACCCTGATGCCTGACATCATTTTTCGGGTCAAAATAAAATAACGTATCACCATCAACTGCCATTAATACATGTTGAGGCTGTAATTGTTCCTTAATCATCAAATGAGGCGGAATAGCGTACATATAACCGCTTCCTTGCCACGGTTGATCCATTAATTCTAAGGTACGGATTTCCTGATAAGACATTTTAACGGCAGTATCTGTTTTTATCCGTTGCATCAATTGAGCAAGAGAATCGTTTGCATAACTGGTATTTACCCCTAAACCAATACATAACCATAAAAACGGCATGTTAACTATTTTTTTCATCGTGTCTGTACATCCATCCATATCTTACGACCATTTATCACCATGGCTTTAATGGTTGATTTAGGATCAGGAATGGTTAAACCTGGGAAACGAAAATGTCTGTAAATATATTCAGCTGTAGTCAATAAAGCGATCATCAAATAAATAAACACACCGTTATACAATGCCCACCAAGTATCATTACCCCAAATAGCCAGTCCGACACACATTATGGCATTAAAGCCAAAAAACCCAGTCCATAGTATTGTTAATTGACGGCAATAATGGATAATCTCTATTGGTAGCTCAGGGAATTCTAAACGTACAAAGCTTTCTATAAACGTAGGCCCCTTGCCTCTTAATAAAGTACGTCCAAAAAAGCTCATCAATAACAGTTGAATTAATACGGGTAACACTTTAGCGGTCACTGTTTGTAGATAATAAGTCCCGAGCAATAAACCGATCGCAATAAAAACTTTAAAAACTTTGATTTTAACATTAGCCGTTGCAAAAGATTGCATCAACAATATTCCAGAAAAAATAGCAGGAGCCAGCCAAACCATGCCACTTTCTATTCCTTTATAAACCAAATAGGGATAGCCCAAAAACAAACAAGTAACAACAATACTTTTAATAACAACTAACATCTAAATACCTGTTAATCCCTTAAATAAATAAACCAATACACCATACCGACAAACACACTCCCACCCATAATATTCCCCAAGGTAACAGCGACTAGATTAAATAGAAAACCTGATACATTTAAATGAGACAGATCAACCGAAGCATGAATCAAAGCATTAATATCTGGATTCATCTGAGCAATTATTCCCGCCGGAATAAAGTACATATTAGCCACTGAGTGTTCAAACCCCATGGCTACAAAACCCGCGACCGGCAATATAATGGCTAATATTTTATCGGCAACCGTATGACAAGCAAAACAGAGCCATACTGCCATACAAACTAAAGCATTACATAAAATACCGCGAGAAAAGGCAGCCACAAAATCCAGATTAACCTTACTATTCGCAATCATCACCGCTTTTGCCCCGACCGCGCCATTACTGATTAACCAATGATCACCGAGATATATTAAAAAAACCACACCTAAAGATCCGACAAAATTGCCAAAAAACACCACTATCCAGTTAACCATCAATTGTTTAATCGTTATTTTTTTATCAACACATGCCATGACCAATAAGTTATTACCGGTAAATAACTCTGCTCCGGCAACAATGACTAAAACCAAACCTAAAGAAAACACCAATCCCCCCATTAAGCGAGTGATACCTGCACCTAGCGTAGAATCATGAATCACAACGGTATAAAACACGGCAGCAAAAGCAATAAATGCACCGGCTAATAAAGACAATGCAAAAACTCTATAAGGGTCTAATGTACTTTTACTAATACTCACTTGTTCTATTCGATTAGCAATTTCTTTTGGTTTATAGGCATCAATATTAAAATTTTCCATCTTTTAATCCTCATTAAAAACAACAGTTCGGACACTTTTTGTAACCATTTTACATCAACTTGATTTTATCTAATTAATACTCAGCACAACTCAAATTGTTTGTTAACGGTTACTCTACACCTATGTGTTATCTCAATTCAATTAGAGGTTATGCGCTTAACTCTACGAATTCAGAATTTCACAACAAGAGCTGTAAATGTTAAATTGATTCTATCTGATAATTAAAGTGAGCTCATTAATTGAAGCAGTCTATAAAAGCCATCATTACTTTTCTTTTTATTATTTGGGTCAGTTACTTTTTATCATTGATCTTTCCATTACAACAGTTTGGTCTGGTACCTAGAACATTACCGGGTCTGTTGGGTATCTTTTTTTCACCTTTTCTACATGGCTCTTTGCCACATCTTATTAATAATTCGATCGGTTTTGCTCTTTTTGCAGTCATTTTAGCCTTACTGGAAGGAAATAAGATGTTTGCTAAAGTGATGTTGATGCTTGTGATGGGTGGAATGTTGACTTGGCTAATGGGACGTAGCGCAATTCATATTGGTGCTTCGGGACTTATTTTTAGTTTTTTTGGATATATGCTACTGGCTGGGTGGTTTTCTAAAAAAATCAAATATATATTGGTTTCAATTTGTTTGATATTTTTTTATAGCGGTATGATATTTGGTATTTTTCCTGGAACCCCTGGAGTTTCATGGGACGGGCATTTATTTGGTTTTATTGCCGGAATAATAGTCGCCTGGTTGTACCATAAAAAAGAGAGGGTCTGAATGCTGTGTTGGAGAGATAAGGTTAGTTTATCCCTCCAACTAATCTCGTTATTTATTTATCTTTTTTATATCTGTCTAAAATTGAAGCAGCTGAAGATTGGTTGCCAATAACCCCCGCAGTTGCCAGTTTGTCTTTCAGATCACTGCCACTTGACTCTTTCGCTAATTCACGGGCAGATTTCATTTTATCTTTACGTTTTTGTTGCTTGGCTTTAATCCGTTCCATTGATGCAGATGCTGAGCGTAAGGACGAATTGGTGCCTGAAAATTGAGCAGCAGTTGCTTCGCTGGCTTTTTGAGCGGCTTCTGTTGACTTAACGATTGAAACTTCTCGTTTTAACGCTTCCATTTGTTTGGATGAGTCTTTAATAATTACTTTTAATTCTTTAATTTGTTCGTTATAGGAACTGAGTATCGCCTGGTTGCTATCCAGATCGGATTCTAATTCTGCCAGCTTTTCAGCAGTTTCCATGGCAAGTTCTTCATTGCCTGCATCTAATAACTTACCAATGGCTACGCTATATTCATCGACGCTGGCTTTTAGATCATTTACTTTACGCGCAATTCTTTTTTGCTCTGCCATCACGTCGGTTAATGATTCGTTGGCTTTACGTTGACTTTGCTCGGCATCTCGAATTTCTTGCTCCATAATACGAATACCTTGTGAATCTACAAATGCATCATTCGCTTCGTTGCCGTAGCCTTTTATGGTTTTGAATACGTTGTTTAAAAACCCCATAATAATCTCCTGTTAAGCTTTAATTAAAAATTCCTGGCATACTTCAAGCGCATCCATTATGTTTTCAGATAACACAGCAACTTCTTCTTGAATTTGCTTAACTTCTGAATTAACAGACATTGCCCCAAAAATTGAGTATATCCCCCCTACCAGAGCAAATGATGACAGCGGCATAGCAATATTAAGTTTTAGCATCATTTCATTTAAAACAGCGGTTTGACCTTCAATAATTTGAGCGCTGTCAAATAAAGCGACGTTAAACAGCAACTGGGTATCACTGGCAGTAGCTAAAATAGCAAATTCCTCCATGTCTTCGCGGATGATAGTCAGCATAAAAATGTCATCATTCTTCGTTGCTGACACGCTAAAACCACTACCCTCTTCGGTAGTGTATTCAGCTAAAGCCGCTTGTACTTTGTCTAAGCTGTTGTTCATGGTTATTTCCTAATGGCTAATAAATTATGGTGCATGAAATAGATTTTTCTGGGGTGATTTACCACGATGTAGTGTTGTTACCTTTTCTGTACCACCAAAATAGTATTTGAGTATGCTAATGGCTAATTCGGGTTGTGCTTTACCGCACATAAAAACATCAAAAGCAGCAAAGTTATCTTCTGGCCAAGTATGTACTGATATATGGGATTCAGCTAAACACGCAATACCGGTAATACCTGAAGGTTGAAAGTGGTGGAAATTTTCAAACAATAAGGTGGTATTGGTTTTTTCAACAATATCATGAATAGCTGTTTTCATAAGGGCTATATCATTAAGGTTATTGGCATAGTGTAGATCAATAATAAGGTGTTTACCCCAGGGTTCGACTGTTTTTTTATTCAATACGCTTTTCAAACCAGGCTCATTTGGTACGTTTATAGTGATAAATATATGACATAATCAAGATTATTTATCACTATAGCGCAAATAATTATTGATGTATGTATTGCGTTAAAAATATTTGTGGGATTGTTCAGGTTATATTTTACTGAGGCGATTACCACGGATTGTATTAATAAGGTAAAGCGTTGACAAAAAAACAATTAGATTGGGTGGTATTAAGTATTCTGGCTATTGGGGCGGGCTGTGGCCTGGTATATGAGTATTTATTATCGCATTATGCAGGGCGGATTTTAGGTGCGGTAGAAGAAGCTATTTATGGCATTATTTCTATCATGATGATTTTTATGGGTGCAGGGTCTTTTTTGGCTCGACATATTAAAAACCCTTTTGCGGGTTTTGCCTGGATAGAGGTGTTATTAGCTTTTATTGGTTGCAGTAGTGTATTGATAATTGGCGGGGGCTTTGCGTTTGCGTCACTATTACCTCAAATATTAGCAGAGACTTTTTCTCTACCCCCTGATTTAATACCTAAAGGAAATTTAGTTGTCCAGATTGAATCGGTTGCTCGATTGTTGCCTTATATTGTTGCCGCATTACTCGGTACATTGATTGGTATGGAAATTCCCTTAATAGGAGAGATTCGCAGTCAGATCTATGCTGATAGCTTAAAAAATAATGCAGGGTCTATTTATGGTATCGATTATTTAGGCGCGGGGGTTGGGGCAATCTTATGGGTTTTTTTGATGCTGTCGTTAGAGGTTTCTTTAGCCGGTGCATTAACGGCTTCGGTTAATCTGTTTATTGGAGCAGTATTTTTTTATTTATTTAAAGATAAGATTTCTTCAGTAACAGGACTGTTATTGGCCCATGCAGTTGTTGCCCTTTGGATATTACAGGTTTTTAGTTATGGCACTGACTGGAGTGCTGAAATGGAAGATATGTTGTATCGTGACAAGGTGATTTATAGAACCAATACAGATTATCAGCATTTGGTGGTGACAGAACGCATTGCTAATCCAGAAAAACCGAAAGTATTAACCTTCTTTATTAATGGTAGAACGCAATTTTCCAGTAATGATGAGCATATTTATCATGCCATGCTGACCTATCCGGCATTAGCCGCGTCAGCCAGGCAGGATAATATTTTAATTATTGGCGGAGGCGATGGTTTAGCGGTACGGGATGTGTTGCGCTGGAATCCTGAAAAAATCACATTATTAGATCTGGACAGTGGATTAATTAAACTATTTAAAACACCTATTATACAAAAGGGCAAAGTGATTAATCAGCGTTTAATTAATATAAATCAAGGAGCCTTTAATGATAAGCGAGTCTACACTGTTTTTGGTGATGCCTTTGTTACTATTGATAGTTTGATTCGTGAACAGCAGTTGTTTGATACGGTTATTATTGATTTACCTGATCCAAGTCATCCCGATTTAAATAAACTTTATAGTGCACGGTTTTATCATAAGGTTTTTAATGTGCTAATGGGTGATGGTGTGCTGGTTGTACAATCGACCAGTCCGTATCATGCAAAAGATACCTTTATTAGTATCGGCAAGACCGTCAAACATGCTAATTTTAAACATGTACAACAATATCATCATAATGTGCCTTCATTTGGTGAGTGGGGATTTACTATTGCCACGAAAAATGGTTTATCGGCAAAACAAAGATTGCAAAATTTAAATGCACTGTCAGTGGATGATGGTTGGGTTACCAAGGGAGTTATGCTTGCGGCTTTTGAATTTGGTAAAGGTTTTTTTCAGCAAGCCGATAAAATACAGGTTAATCGTTTGGGTTCTATGGTGGCATACCAGTATCACCGGGCTGATTGGCAAAAAGAAATGGGTCTGTATAAAAAATAAAGAGGATAGTATGGGATTATTTGATCGTTTTAAACAAAAACAGCCTGATGTACGCGTATTGGATCATCCTCGTGATTTATTAGTGGGTGACATGATAGATTTTGCGTTAATGAGTCAGGCAGAATTAAGCAACCAGAGTTTTCAGGTCACTAGGATTTGGACTTTGGATTTAGGTGGTGACAAGCATAAACGAACGTATTTTCAATTAAATGATGCCGAACGTGTAATACGATTACGGGTATTGAATGATGATATTTTAGAATTAGGGATGGAAGTTACTGCTGAAACTTTATTGAAAATATTTTCTGAATCAGAGATAGCCACTATTTTAGACCCCGATACAGGTGTAAATCATCAATTAAAAGTAAAGGGTAAAATGAAAAATTTACCCGAAGAATTAATCGGTTGGGTGGCCAAAAGTTATCGACAGGAAGGCTTTGAACTGGCTTATAGATATGAAGAGGATTATCGCAATAAATCATTGCCTGATGTTGTCGGTGGAGGGGAACAGGGCTGTGATTTTGCATGGCTGGTTTCTGATGACCGGCAATATGCGTTAGAGTTCAGGGTCTTTGATGGTGGACGTACTGAAGCACATTTATGCAGTTATATTCCTTTAAGAAAAATAGACGCATTATGGCCTGCTAAGCAACATTAAGTTATGAATGTATTTTACCGTTTTATTAATTGGCGGCGTAATACTAACTTGTCATTTGAAGACGATGTATTGAAACAGGCATTAGTGCGATCAGTCATTTTATTACTGATGATTATTTTGATACATGTTTATTTAATGATGGTATTTGAAGCGTTTAGTTGGCAAGATGCTTTGTGGTTGACCTTAACCACTTTATCTACCACAGGATATGGCGATATTAGTGCAAGTACAGCGGCTGGAAAAATTGCTACGGTTATTTTGTTGTATTTATGCGGGATTTTCATTTTGGCTAAAACGGCGGGAGATTATTTTGAATACCGGGCTAATATTCGCGTTAAAAAAATGCATGGCTTTTGGAAGTGGAATATGTCGGATCATATTTTAGTGATTAATACGCCTTCACAACAAGGTGAACAATTTTTTCTGCGATTGGTTAAGCATCTTCATCATAGTGGTATGCAATATAATACCGTGCAAATTTTGACTCAGCAATTTCCTAATGGATTGCCCAGTCGATTGGCAAGTATGTCTGGCTTAGCACACTATACCGGGAGTGGGATCGTACCGGAAGATTTGCTTGCGGTGAATGTAAGACAAGCAAAATATATTGTCATTTTGGCAAAACAAGAAGATAACAGAGACTCTGACAGTCGTACCTTTGATATTTTACATCGACTACAAACATTAAATTTAAGAGATGATGTGTTGATATTGGCTGAATGTGTTGATGATGACAATCGACAACGATTTAGTCAGGCGGGAGCCCATGTTATTATTCGACCGATGCGGGCTTATCCGGGAATGCTGATTCGTGGTTTAGTGGCGCCAGGATCTGAACAAATTATTGAAAATTTATTTTCTTCAGTGGGTGATTTGTATCTGCGTTATGAAGTGAATATTCAACAGCTGCTTTGGAAAGATATTGTTTGTCAATTCATGCAACGGGATTTTGGTACTGCTGTGGCTTATATTAATACTGAGACGGGGCTGTGCGATACAAATCCTCACGCCAACCAGCGAATTACTACAAACAGTTTATTTGTAATGACCAATGATGACAATCCACCGACAACGCAAGAAATTCAGCAGGCATTGGCTGATATAACATAGTAAATAGGCAGTTATTAATGGTTAAACAAATAGGGATAAAACAGTTTTTAGCAGTGTGTTTGTTACTGTTATTAAGCGCGTGTGGTAATGATTATGCCAAGCAAGTTCAACAAAACTATACACAGGTTAAGCTACATTTAGATGCTTTAGAACGCAAACTACATTACAAAGAATTAACTAATGCCAAAATTGTTGCGATTTATGCAAATAAACTTGCCGTAATAAAACCTGATTTCAAGCCGATTGCTGAGGCAATGGCTAAGGATGCGACAGAGAAAGGAATTTTGTATCAAGGGCTGTTGCAACGATTAAATAAAGTGAATCGTGACCCTGAAAATAAACAACAATTCCAAGCCGCCAAAAACGCCCTCATGTCAATTGATATGGGGGCTGACCCTATTGTCTTTAATGATGCCTTAATCGATTTAATCAATACTATGGCTGAGTTGTCAGATGGACAATTAGATACCGTCAGCATCCCTAAAGACAGTCAAGCAGCAAATGTTCGGAGCGAGATTGTTACACCCGGTAGTTATTTAGTGGGTAATCCAGGCTATGGTGAATATCGACAAGATAGTTCAGGACGATCATTTTGGCATTGGTATGGGCAATACGCTTTTTTTAGCAGTCTATTTAGAGGCGGTTATTATAACGCTTCGCCTATCTACTATAACGACTGGAATAGACGCTCTCACTACTCCTATTATAATGATTATGGTAGAAACACTTACGGTAGCAGCTATGATCGTAATCAAGCTACGCGGCGTAATACCAGTATGCGTTCAAGTGGGTTGACACCTGTTACAAAACCAAAAAAGCAATATGGTTCAGCTAAAGGACGAAAACGAGTCAGTACCTATAGTCGTCAGCAATCAAATTATGTGAGTAAAAAACAGAGTGGTGGTCGACATGCAGATAAGGCAACAGACAAACGTAGCTCTCGTTTTTTTACGGCTAACAAACCGGTTAAAAGGAGTACAACTTCTAAACGAAGTTCGAGCTTTTTTGGTAGTAGCTCACGCAGCAGTCGTAGTTCTGGCGGTAAATAACATTACAACACAAGGTTTAAAGCGATGGAAAAATTAACACAAATGATTATGCTTAGTGATGCGGCATTGGCTTATTATGCCATTGATTTTGTTATTTTAATGGGGTTTATGGCAACATTACGTTTATTGGCTTCAAGTATTGCGGGAATCTCTTTACAAGAGTTATTGGCACAACATGATAATTTTTCAGCAGGGATTGCTTTAGCCGGAGCCATCATCGCCGTGGCTGTATTAATGATGGGAGTGGTGGCGGGTGATGCTGGCACAACCTATGTTGAAGAAATCACCTTAATGGCAAGTTATGGTATTGCCGCTATGATTTTTATGGGCTTAACGCGAAAAATCTTTGATAAAATTGGCTTACGTCAAATATCAATTCATGATGAAATTATGAATGGTAATGTTGCGGCGGGTGTGGTTGATGCCTTTAATTTAATAGCTACGGCTATTATTATTCGAGCGGCGATGTCCTGGGTTGATGGTTCAACCTTCTTAGGGCTTGCTATTGTTGTGGGTATTTTCTTGATTTCACAAATTATTTTGCTATTAGCAACACTTTATCGAAATGCGGTTTTTAATCGACGTCATAAGGATGATGGAAAAACCTTACAAGGTGAAATTAAAAATGGAAATGTTGCTTTGGCCATTCGTTTTTCAGGCTACCGTATAGGTATTGCTTTGGCTGTAACAGCCACCTCCGGAATTGTTGTATATGATTCTGCTCTATTAATTTACTCGGTTGTGGCTTGGGTAATTATGGCAGTTGTAATTTTTGTATCGCAAACATTATTGTCTATCATTTTACGTTATATATTATTACCTAAAATAAAT
>CAYMPX010000019.1:0-18396 GCA_964392135.1 uncultured Methylomarinum sp. | reverse complement strand
CATAAGCTAAGAAAATCGCATGCGTGCGTAAATAAGCATCTTGATTATCCATTAAAGCGCGTGCTTGTAAGTTGAGTATGCCAAGTATCCCCAACCCTAAGATCAAAACGGATATTAACACCTCGATTAAGGTAAACCCTTTATCATTTTTTCTTATTCTTATAACCATAGGTGACTGCCACTCCAAGTTATGCCATTAAGTCAGTTTCTCGTTCCCACCGTCCTCGGTGGGAACGCATACGGTGCTTATATCTGGCTCGGTCTGCATTCCCACGGTCGCCGAATGTTCCCGACAACGGCGACACTCCGACCATCCGTGACCATCGCGGGAGCGTGGGAACAAGGATAAATATTTAATATTCGAAAGTGGAACTTCATCCTGTAACTACAAAGGCTAAATCTTTCGCTCCTGCTTACGCCCCTGGCTAAATAATAGTACAAAAATATCCTAACAAAAATTAACTGAAATTAATATCGAGCAATTCTCATTATGACAAAAAAGAAAAACGGAAAATAGGGTAATAATTCGGGAGCCGCCCCGCTCTTGCTATTTGTTAGAAGCGAAGGTTATAATGATCGGTTAATTTAAGAATTTTGGTTAGGTTGGATCATGCAAATTATTCAGGAAGCACTTACGTTTGATGATGTTTTATTATTACCAGCTCATTCAACGGTGCTGCCGCGTGAAGTCGAATTAAAAACAAAACTAACACGGAAGATAACGCTTAATATTCCGATGGTCTCTGCGGCCATGGATACGGTCACAGAAGCGAGGCTTGCTATTGCAATTGCTCAGGAGGGTGGAATTGGTATTATTCATAAGAATATGACCATAGAAGAGCAGGCGGGTGAAGTCAGGCATGTCAAGAAATATGAAAGTGGCATTATTAAAGACCCTATTACTGTGTCGCCAGATGCGACAGTAAGAGAAGTGATGGAATTGACGCGGGCAAATAATATTTCAGGTGTGCCTGTGGTTGATGGCAATGATCTGGTGGGTATTGTGACCAGTCGGGATTTGCGTTTTGAAACACGTTTAGATGAGAAGGTGACGTCAGTGATGACACCTAAAGAGCGGCTGGTGACAATCAGTGAGTCGGCTGATCATAAGGAAGCCATTGCGCTATTGCACCAACACCGGATAGAAAAGATTTTAGTGGTTAATGATGATTTTCACTTGAGTGGCATGATTACCGTTAAAGATATTCAGAAAGCCAAAGATTATCCTCATGCCTGTAAAGATGATCGGGAGCGATTAAGAGTGGGTGCCGCTGTCGGAACAGGTACAGGCACTGAAGAGCGTGTTGCTGCTCTAGTGGACGCGGGTGTTGATGTGATTATTGTCGATACGGCGCATGGTCATTCTCAAGGTGTTTTAGACCGTGTACGCTGGGTAAAAACAAATTATCCCGGTGTGGAAGTGATTGGTGGCAATATTGCAACTGCAGATGCTGCAAGAGCATTAGTAAAAGCGGGGGCTGACGGGGTTAAGGTGGGTATTGGTCCGGGTTCTATTTGTACTACGCGTATAGTGGCAGGTGTGGGTGTTCCACAAATCACTGCGGTGAGTAATGTGGCTGATGCATTAAAAGGAACCGGTGTTCCGTTAATTGCTGATGGTGGAATTCGTTATTCCGGTGATGTTGCTAAAGCATTGGCAGCAGGCGCACATGCGGTGATGTTAGGCGGTTTATTTGCGGGTACTGAAGAAGCCCCTGGAGAGGTTGAGTTATATCAAGGACGTTCATATAAATCCTATCGTGGCATGGGGTCTTTGGGGGCAATGTCTCAAAAACAAGGTTCGAGTGACCGTTATTTTCAGGAAGAAGACAGTGTTGAGAAACTGGTGCCAGAAGGGATAGAAGGACGGGTTCCTTATAAAGGCAGTATGTTAGCCATTATTCATCAGTTATTAGGGGGTATTAAATCGAGTATGGGCTATACCGGAAGTCAGAGTATAGAAATAATGCATGATAAAGCACAGTTTGTACGGGTAACCAGTGCGGGTATGAAAGAGAGTCATGTGCATGATGTGACGATTACCAAAGAAGCACCTAATTATCAGGTGAGCTAGTAAAAGCAGGGTGAATTTAAGTTCACTTCAAAGGTATTTTGATAGGGGCTCATTGGAGCCCCTGTTTATTTAAGTTTTTAACAGAGAGTTTCACAGTGAATCAACAACAATTAGCGAATATACATTCGCATAAAATCCTTATTTTAGATTTTGGCTCTCAATATACGCAGTTAATAGCACGTAGAATTCGTGAGATTGGGGTTTATTGTGAAATTTATTCGTGTGAATGCACCGCCGAAGAGGTTAAGCAGTTCGCAGCAAAAGGCATCATTTTATCCGGTGGACCGGAGAGTGTGACCAGTGGGGATACCCCTAGAGCGCCTCAAGTTGTGTTTGAATTAGATATTCCTGTATTGGGTATCTGTTATGGTATGCAAACCATGACTGAGCAAATGGGCGGTAAGGTTGAGTCGTCAGATCATAGGGAATTTGGTTATGCGCAAATTAGAGCCAGAGGTCACTCTAAATTATTATCTGATATTGAAGACCATGTATCAGAGGAAGGTTATGGCTTATTAGATGTATGGATGAGTCATGGTGATCGGGTTGTTGATTTACCGGAAGGTTTTAATCTCATTGCCAGTTCTGATGGTGCGCCTATTGCGGGTATTGCCAATGAGGAGAAAGCGTTTTATGGCTTGCAGTTTCACCCGGAAGTGACTCATACCAAGCAGGGTGGAAGATTGCTTCAGCGTTTTGTTATTGATATTTGTGGCTGTGATGCATTGTGGACATCCAGTCATATTATTGAAGACAGTATTCATGCTGTTCGTGAATCGGTCGGTACAGATACGGTTATTTTAGGTTTGTCAGGCGGTGTGGATTCATCAGTTGTTGCCGCTTTATTGCATAAAGCCATAGGCAAGCAGTTGACTTGTGTATTTGTTGATACCGGCTTGTTACGTTTGCATGAAGGGGATCAGGTGATGGCCATGTTTGCTGAGCACATGGGCGTTAATGTGATTCGGGTAAATGCGGAACAACGGTATTTAGATGCTTTAGACGGTGTAACTGATCCAGAAGCCAAGCGTAAAATTATCGGTAATTTATTTATAGAAATTTTTGATGAGGAAGCTGAAAAATTGACCGATGCAAAATGGCTGGCTCAAGGTACTATTTACCCTGATGTGATTGAATCAGCTGGATCTAAAAGTGGTAAAGCACACTTAATCAAGTCACATCATAATGTGGGTGGTTTACCTGAAGATATGACGTTAAAGCTGGTTGAGCCTTTAAGGGAGTTATTTAAAGATGAGGTCAGAAAGCTGGGTCTGGAATTAGGCTTGCCAGCAGATATGGTCTTTCGTCATCCATTTCCGGGGCCGGGGTTAGGGGTCAGGATTTTAGGTGAAGTTAAAAAAGAGTATGCTGATTTATTGCGACTTGCCGATGCCATTTTTATAGAGGAGTTGTACGCAAATGATCTTTATGACAAAGTAAGTCAGGCATTTGCGGTGTTTTTACCGGTTAAGTCGGTCGGGGTGATGGGCGATGGCAGACGTTATGATTATGTTATTGCGATTCGTGCGGTTGAAACCATTGATTTTATGACAGCGCGCTGGGCGCACTTACCTTACGATTTTCTTGATTTGATTTCCCGTAGAATTATTAACGAAGTGTCGGGTATCTCTCGCGTGTGTTACGACATTTCGGGTAAGCCACCTGCAACTATCGAGTGGGAATAAGTTTATCTGATGAACAGTGGATGCGCCATGCCATAAGATTGGCGCAACGCGCCCAGGCACAGGGAGAGGTTCCTGTGGGTGCTATTTTGGTTAAAGATGAGCAATGTATTGCGGAAGGTTGGAATATTCCCATTCAAAACCATGATCCCACGGCACATGCAGAAATGGTAGCCATACGTTCTGCGGGGCAGGCGATAGAAAATTATCGACTGATAGATGCAACACTTTATGTCACATTAGAGCCTTGCGTGATGTGTATGGGAGCCATTTCTCATGCGCGGGTTAAACGTCTGGTTTTTGGTGCATTTGATCCTAAGCGGGGCGCGGTTTGCCATGCTTTACATTTGAGCGATGCCCCTTTTTTGAATCACCGCGTGGATTGGCAAGGTGGAGTACTTGAAGATAACTGTGCGGGTTTACTTAAAGATTTTTTTCGTGCAAAGCGAGAAAAAACAAGATGACTAAAAAGTGCATTATAAAGTGGGAGGCACAAAGCTAAGAGCTTTGTTCTCAGGAATAAGGGGGTCTAAGGACATGACATTTTTTTCTATCTGGTTTTCTTCTGTTAGCCAGACTAATAAATCGTAATAGCTTCGAATATTTTCAACATAATGGACAGGTTCTTTACCTCGTGCATAACCATGTCGGGTTCGTTCATACCATTTCTTTTTGCTAAGTAAAGGGAGTGATTTTTTTACATCTAACCACTTGTCAGGGTTCCCCTTTCTTGATTGGGTTAAAATGCGAGCATCTTCTAAATGACCAAACCCTACGTTATAAGATGCCAGGGCAAACCATGTGCGATCAGGCTCCTGGATTCGAGCCGGTATTTTTTTAAGGCGTTGTTTAAAATATAAAGCACCACCGGTAATGCTTTGCACAGGGTCTGTTCGGTCTTTAATACCGAGTTGTTTTGCTGTGCCTTGAGTTAGCATCATTAAGCCTTTTACACCTGTAGGTGATACAGCATTAGCACGCCAGTGAGACTCCTGATAGCCTATTGCAGCGAGTAAACGCCAGTCGATATCATGCTTTATCGCCTCAGCTTTGAACAGATCCTGGTAACGGGGCAGTCGACTTTTAACATGTAGTCTGAATTTACAGTTTCCGACGTAACTTAAGTTTCCAGCATTGCCATAATATTTCTCTAATAGATCTTCAAGCGTTTTGTCTTTTTTTATTTGTATAAAAAAGCGACTGACTTCATCATACAGACTGTTGTCTTTAGAGAGTGGTAAAGCCCATGCCAGATGGCGAGGCTGGGTGATATTAAAAGCAATATTCAGTTTTGGGTAAAAATGTTTGATGGTACTGGCCTGGTGCGAGTCGGCAATGGTGTAATCAATTAAGCCTTCATTGACTAAATAGAGTAAACCATCGGTATTACGTTCGGCGTTGGTATTCCAGGTGAGAGCGGGATACTGTTCTTGTAGCCTGGTTAAGCTTTCTGTATGACTGGTACCTTTGACTATTTCAAAAATTCCGTTGCTTAAGTCTGTTATACTTTTAGGTCTTCTGGTACCTGAGCGATAAATAACTTGTTCAGTAATGCTTTGATAGGCGGGGGCAAAACGCATGTTTTGTTGGCGTGCTTTGGTGATGGTTAACCCGGCTGCTGCAATATCGGCTTTGTTATCGGATATATTTTGTAAAATATGTTCAAAGGTGTCTGGGATGATGAAGTTAACTTTAACCTTTAATTGTTTGGCAAATAACATAACCAGGTCATATTCCAACCCTGTTAAACCATTGGCTCCTTCGTAATATGTTGTAGGATCCTGGCGGGTGAGTACCTTGAGTATGCCATCTGATTTTATTTGCTCCAGGGCAGAAAATCCACGGTGCCGGGGGGAATAACTATCACAAGAACTGAACGTGGTGCTTATTATAAGGCTAATAATCAGGGCGAGAATGGATTTCGACAATGTATTAGCCTTATTTAGAATTAAACCGTGTGCTGTTCGTCGCGCAGTTTTTTATAGGTATTAATCAGAGCATTGGTCGATGAGTCGTGAGTATTGATAGTTTCACCACTTTTTAGCTCAGGTAAAATAGCTTTAGCTAATACTTTTCCTAGTTCTACACCCATCTGATCGAAAGAGTTTATATTCCAGATAACACCTTGTACAAAAATTTTATGTTCATAGAAAGCGAGCAGCGTTCCCAGTGTTCTGGGGGTTAGTTTTTTATATAAAAAGGCATTCGATGGTTTGTTGCCAGGGAATACTTTAGACATCGTGAGTAGTGGGTCTGAGGTACCAATGTCTTTTTCAACTTGTTGTTTACTCTTGCCGTTCATTAATGCCTCAGGTTGCGCCAGGAAATTAGACATTAATATGTCGTGATGTACGGGGGAATCATAATGCCCTTGTGCAGCAGCTAAAAAATCACAAGGAATCAGTTTGGTGCCTTGATGAATTAATTGAAAAAAGGCATGTTGACCATTGGTTCCTGGTTGTCCCCAGATAATAGGTCCTGTGTTATAGTCGATTTTCTTACCGGTAATCGTGACCGTCTTGCCATTACTTTCCATATCACCTTGTTGAAAGTAATCAGCGAAGAAATAAAGCGATTGGTCATAAGGTAGTAGCGCATGAGATTCAACTCTAAAGAAGTTGTTATACCAAATACCCAGTAAAGCCATGGTCACAGGTATATTCTTTTTTAAAGGGGTATCTCGAAAGTGCTGATCGGCTAAATGCGCGCCCATTAATAACTCTTCAAAATTATCCATGCCGATAGAAATGGCAATAGAAAGTCCTATAGCCGACCAAAGTGAATATCGGCCGCCAACCCAGTCCCAGAATTCAAACATATTATCCGGGTCGATGCCGAAATTAATGACATTTTGCTTGTTGGTAGAAATGGCAACAAAATGTTTTTTTATAGCTGACTTATCAAATGCTGAGTTGAGCAACCATTTGCGTGCTGAATGCGCATTAGTCATGGTTTCTTTGGTGGTGAATACCTTGGATGCGATTAAAAACAGTGTGGTTTCAGGGTTTAAGCGTTTTAACGTGGTAATAATATCGGTTTGATCCACATTAGATACAAAGTGAGAGGTTAGGTTGGGTGTGGAATAGGGTTCTAGCGCAGTAGCGACCATTTTAGGACCTAAATCAGAGCCACCAATACCAATATTTACCACGTCGGTAATGGGTTTGTTGGTATAGCCTCTCCATTCTCCTGATCTTACTTTATCGGAAAATGTCCGCATTTGAGCTAAAACTCGATTGATCTCAGGCATCACGTTGTTGCCTTCAAAATAAACAGGCGTATTGCTTCTGTTACGAAGTGCAGTGTGCAAAACAGCTCTATGTTCGGTGGTATTGATGATTTCACCTGAAAACATAGCCTTGGTTTTTTCGAACAGATTAGCTTGAGTCGCAAGGTTTCTTAGCAAGGGGAGCGTTTCGTTAGTAATTCTGTTTTTAGAATAATCGAACAGGATATCATTGAAGTGCAGAGACAGTTTTTGGTGTCGTTCGCTGTCCGCAGCAAACAGCTCTTTCATCGATAAGTTGCTGACTTCTCCGTAGTGTTGTTTAAGGGCTAGCCATTCGGAAGAGTCGCGTAAAGAAGACATTTTTAATCCATTCAAGTAGTGAAGTAAATGGGAAGTCTACGTAAAGGGCTAGGGATTGGCAAATATAATTGGCTTTAAAATAAATCATAATAATCTAATTTGATGATATATAGTGCAGGTTGTAAGTTACAGACACTAGACTTATCTTTCTTTGCCTTATATGGTGTGCTAAAGTTAGTAGTTGCTTTCAGCCAAAATATGGTTACAATTTGTAAGGATAAAAGCTGTAAGTGATGCTTAAAAAATATAATTAAAAAACTGGAAGGTATTATGAATAAAAAACAAATTTTAAGGCAAGGTTTTCTTGGACTTCTGGGCTTATTATTTTCATCAGTGCTTTGGGCTCACGGTGGTGCAGCAGGTACAGATACTGATCAATGTAAATTTGAGCTAGAAACCGATCATTGGATTCATTATACGGCATATCAACCTAATGCTTATCCAGGTGATGAATTTTGTGGCAGTCTTCCTGACGTAAACACGTTAACTCAGTTGGTTTTCGATTATCAAGATGTTAGATACCGTAATATGGCAGTTGAGTTTGAAGTCACTAAAGAGCCTGAAGGTACCCGGGTTTTCTTTCGTGACGCAAAAAAACAAAAATCAGGTACGGTGGTGTTAAGTCTAAAAAATGGCGTTCCTGAAGCGGGTAAGTATTTGATCCATATTACCTTGCATAAAAATAATGGTGAAAGACTAGATGCACATATGTCTTTTAGAGCGGGTACAGGGGTTGCTGCAAGTCGTGGAAGTTTATTAATATACTTTATTGTTGCATTAGCGGCTTTATATGTATTTTATCTTTCAAGTGAAGGGTTTAAAAAGAAAGTTGATGAAATTATTGGTAATGCAACAAAGTAAATAAGCTGTTAGTAAAAGGTATATAAAATGTATAAACATCCCCTAAGTATTCTTTTGGGTGCTGCTGTTGCGCTGATGCCTTTATTGGCATCCGCTGTGGTCGGTTTGCCTGAATCAGTCAATCTTTATAATGGTGAGGTTGAAGCGGTTTGTAGCTCAAATGAACCTGAATGGCGTAAAGCGCAAACGATTGAAGGCGTGAAAATTCAGGAATCTTTACGTTGTAGCCCTGACAACCCTGCGCAAATTGTAGCCGAAGTAAAAGGTACCAATAATATTTCGATGGAAACATTGATGAATACCTATTACGCTGCGGATGCGATTATTAAAAAGAATGATATGGATGGGGATGGAGATCCTGATCTTATAATTATCAAGCTGGAGGTGGCTGAGCTTAATGGTCACTCTCCAGACTTTGATGGATTAGTACCTACTTTTGATATGGCTCCAGGTATTCAGCCCGGTATGTGGGTGTTTGCTCCCAAATCACGAGGTATGGCAACCAATAGTTTTGTGGGTACCGATGCCAATCCCTTATTAAGGGCACCGTCACCTGTTATTCGTGTTGAGCAAGGCGATACTGTCTGGATACAACTGGAAAATAGTCATTATTTCCCTCACACTGTTCATTTGCATGGCGTTGATCATCCTTTTGTTGATAGTGCAGGGCAAGGTAATGATGGGGTGCCTCAAACCAGTGATAAATTTGTATTACCCGGGCAGAGCAGAACCTATGAAATTCGCCCAAGACACGCGGGTACTTTTGTTTATCACTGCCATGTCCAGACGCATGTGCATTTGGCAATGGGTTTGGTGGGTATGTTTATTGTTGAAGAGAACCGCCCTAATAACTGGGTGCAAACCTTTAATGTAGGGGCAGGACAGGTAAGGCATCCATCAAAAGCAATTCTTGAGCAATATGATAGTGAATATGATTTACATTATCATGCGATGGACAAGGAATTACATGAGGTCATTCAAAAGTATAATGACCCACGGTTAATTGCCAAGAAAATGAATCGCGAGTATGATCTCACGGAAGCAACACAAGATTATTATACCCTCAACGGTCGTTCGTTCCCTTATACATTAAGAGAATCGATTATTGTTGCTGAACCAGATAAAAATATTAAGCTGAGAATGTTTAATAGTTCGGGGGAGATGATGGCGATTCATACCCACGGACATAAAGCAACGATCACTCATTATGATGGGGTAGAACACAATCCTGTCGCACAAATCACTCGAGATGTTTATGATATTGCGCCTGCACAACGTAATGATTTAAGACTCAGTACAGTTGATGATGGTTTTCATAGTTATGGTGAGGGGATTTGGATTTTTCATGATCATAGAGAAAAAGGTATTACCACTAACGGTATGAATCCGGGGGGTAATGTGAGTGCTCTGGTTTATAAAAAATACTTGAATGAAGTCGGCTTGCCAAAAACGATTGGTGAAAGCATTGCGCCTTTATTTACCAAAGGATTTCATGAGAGAAAAGTGCCTGTATGGCAAGATATTGATGCCTGGAATAGTCTCGGTGAGATAGATGGTAAAGACTATAAAGCGCCGCCCGCAGGGAAGCCTGCTGTGGTAGAAGAAGGTCCTAAACCCATGAAATTTTACGATGAGCAAGTGCTAGATAACGATGACGACTCGTTCAGTAATTTTATTCTGGGTCTGATTTTTGGTATTGGAGCCTATTTACTGTTTTTAAATCGTGAAAAAATTATGGCGATGGTTGCATCGGCTAAAGGCGGGAAAGAATAATGCGCAAGTTACTTTTAACAGCAATCCTGGGTCTTACTGTTTCTGCACCTGCTTTTTCTGCCAAGGAATTTATGGAGCATAACCAGTTAATGGATCATGGTGATGGTCATTTCATGGATATGGATGGCGGTATGGTGATGGGGCAAAATACAGATGTTTTGCCGGGTGGTTGCGATAAAATATCAGCAACAAAAGAAATTACAGTACATGCCGGGCATAAATATTCTAAAAAATTCCCGGGTACCATGTTTGCCTTTGACACTCAGGAATACCAGTTTGAACCCTGTACAAAATTAACCGTTCATTTTGTTAATGATGATAGTGTTCGCCACCAGTGGATGATGCATGGCTTGCCAAAATATCTCTATCCAAAAGGCATGTTTCACCTGGAAGTGACAGGACCTGGTGAAATATCAGGTACTTTAATTTTTCCTCCTAATGATAAGACTTACTTAGTCCATTGTGATATTTCTCAGCACATGGAAAAAGGCATGAAAGGTCAACTTAAAATAGGTGAGGGAAGTGGTGATTTGCCGAGTATTCCAGGCGTTTCTGCCTATGTGATTCAAGATGATTACCGTAAAAGCATACCGGAAATTATTGTTAATCCTGCGGCAGTAATAGCAGCGGCTGAGGCTGCTAAACAGAAAAAAGCGGCTGAGAATGATTCAGTTATTTCGGGGGTAATGATTGTGGGTCTTGCGGCAGGTTTATTGCTTGCCCCCTTTTTAGTGCGTAAGTTTAAAGGTATGTCGATTGCTGAGGTGATTACGACTCTTTTTGAAATGCTGGCGCAAGGAATCGGCTTAGTGGTTAAATTATTGAGTCGTTTAATTGGTTTTATCAACGCTCAAAAGTCAATAAAATTGCCTAAAGAGTAACTTTAGACAGAATAAGAACCCCTGAAATCTGATGATTTCAGGGGTTTTTTTATGGGAAAAATAAAATGCAGGAAGAGGTAGTTGGACTGTGGGGGCTTTTTGCCAGCGCATTTATTTCATCAACAGTAGCACCTGGAGGGTCTGAAGCGGTATTGGCCTATATGGTGTCAGAAAAGTTGTTTACTATAGAAGGACTGGTGTTGATTGCAACAATTGGCAATACTTTAGGCGCATTAACAACATGGTTTTTAGGGGGATTGGCGGCAAAAAAGTTTCCTGCCGAGGATTTACTTTCGGAAAAAAAGCAAAAATCACTCGATATTGTCAAACGATGGGGGGTCTGGACGTTATTTTTTTCGTGGTTGCCTGTTGTGGGCGATGGGTTGTGTTTTGCCGGGGGCTGGTTAAAATTGCCTATGCTATTTTCATGTATCGCTATTTTTATAGGTAAAGCGCTAAGATATGCATTTGTAGCGTATCTATTCATCTAAGGCTAAAATTCATTTAGTAGTGCCATCCTGATACGAAAAACGTAGCTTGATGAGAGTGAAACAAGCTAAAAGTATCTATACTTCGCGTTGAGTTAAAATTAAATTCAAAATACAGAATACAGGTAAAAAATATGTTAAGGCATTTTCCCGCAGTCGATGTAACTATTCAGCATGAAAAAAGAGATTATTACATTATTGCATTTGCTTTTGTCGCAGTGACTTTATGTTTCTTGATTGATTCGGTAGCAAGTATTGAATTGCAGTACGCATTGGGTGTGGCTGGCTGGATCTCATTAATTACTATACTGACAGGAGAGTGTAAGTATGTGAGAGCGCAAGTCTTTGTTGCGGTGACATTTGCCACCATTGGAGAGAATTTTGCCTCTATTTATATGTCAGGCTATACCTACCGGTTAGAAAATGTGCCTGCTTTTGTGCCACCGGGTCATGGCATTGTTTACTTAACGGCTATCGTATTAGGGCGTTGTGATTTATTTTTAAGATATGCCAGGAAAATTGCTGCTTTTGTTGTTTTAACAGGTGGTACTTGGTCATTGTTGGCATTAACGGGGGTTATTGGGCGACAAGACCAGATTGGTGCCATTTTATTTTGTATCTATTTACTGTATTTATTTAAAGGCCGTTCGCCTATGGTGTATTTAGGCGCTTTTTTTATTACGACATGGGTCGAGATCATTGGAACATCCGTAGGTACCTGGAATTGGGCTGCAATAGACCCTGCTTCAACTTTAACCCAGGGAAATCCCCCAAGTGGTGTTGCTGCATGGTATTGTTTAGTGGATGCGGTAGCTATGGGCTGTGCTGTTCCTGTGTTACATATTGTAGCAAAGGTATTACGATTTTTGGGGATAAAAAAGCCTAATGACAGCCATCTTGGTACAGCCAAGCGATGAACAGGACAATCTGGTTTTGGATAATGATAGAGCGGACTGAAGTCCGCTCTGCATTTAAGGCTAAAAAATTTTAGGGTTTTGTTGCAGTAAAAATGCCATATTCAACCAAATTATCAGTAAATAACCGATGCTGGGCAATCCCTACTTTAAAGTTTGCTGTTTGAGCTTTGCTACGCAATCCTAGCCATTGGGTTAGTAATTGCATAGGTTTTAAACGCTTGGCAACTTTATACATATAATCGGCTGAAGGCAGGGTTTCAGCCGTAATATCTTTGTAAGTAATGTTGCTGAAATGATTTTGTTCGAGTAACTGCGTAAACTCATCACGCGCACATAAGTTAGGCACAGCCCAGCCATTTAAACAAGTCACAATATCTTGCCACTCATCATCATTAAATTCTCGACGCTGAATAAAGCCGTCACAAACCACAATACGACCCCCCGGGCGAAGTAAACGAAAGGCTTCTTTTAAGAAGTCATCTTTATTCAAGGCATGACAAACACTTTCCAATCCCCAAATAACATCAAAGGATTCGTCTTCAAAAGGCGTTGCACAAAAATCAGAGACTTGAAAGTCCGTTTTATCAGCAACACCTTGGCGTTTAGCATGCTGAGCGGCATATTCAGTTTGTTGTTTGCTAATGGTGATCGCTGTCATCTGATTGCCATGTTGTTTGGCCATCCAGATAGAGCTACCTCCAATGCCACAACCCGCATCTAAGACATGGTCGGTTGCTGAAATACCGGCAACATCATAGAGTACCTGGTTTTTATTAACCAAGGCTTGATGGTGAGATGTGGTTTGTTCATCCCAATAACCATAATGCAAAGCAAGATTTTCTTTGTTACACCATGCAAATAAATAATCACGGTAGCAATCATCATAATGTTTTTCGGCATCCGCTTTCAGCTCATCGACTGATAATTCAGTGTCTTTTCGTAAAGTGCTCTCGCGGTAATCCTGATTTGGCTCTAAATAATGCATGATGAATTTTGTATTAGACGTTATGTTTGATTAATTAATGAAGTATATTAATAGATCGTCTGGAAGTAACTGATAAATTAGATAATGTGAAAATCTTAACTTTTATTAGCAATGTCTATCTCAACGAATTGATAGGCGTCTACACAGTTATGTTTTTTGCAGAATTCAGTTAAATAGCTTAAACGCTGGTATTTAAGGTTCACATCATAATAGTCATTTAGGTTGTCAATACCTATCAGATGATGACCTTGTTTCAATAACGCTTGGGTGGTGTGAAAACCAATAAATCCAGCAGAGCCGGTAACAAGTATTTTCATTTAATCCTGACCAAATAAGTCGCGGGTGTAAACTTTGGATGAGACATCACTAATTTCGTCTGAGAGACGGTTGGCTACAATAACATCCGATATTTTTTTGAAATCCGTAAGGTTTTTAATGATTTTGGAGTGGAAAAATAAATCCTCATCTTTGAGTACAGGCTCGTAAATGACTATTTCTATGCCTTTGGCTTTAATTCGTTTCATAATGCCTTGAATAGAGGAGGTTCGAAAGTTATCAGAGCCACTTTTCATTATCAAACGGTAAATACCAACCGTTTTGGGGTTACGTTTTATGATAGAGTCAGCAATAAAATCTTTGCGAGTACTGTTTGCATCGACAATGGCTTGAATAAGGGAGTTTGGTACGTCCTGATAATTAGCAAGCAGTTGCTTGGTATCTTTGGGTAAGCAATAGCCACCGTACCCAAATGATGGGTTGTGATAATGATTGCCTATGCGAGGGTCTAAGCCAACACCGGTGATGATTTGTTTAGAATCAAGGTCGTGCGCTTCGGCATAACTGTCCAGCTCATTAAAATAGGCAACCCTCATGGCAAGATAAGTATTAGAAAATAGTTTAACTGCTTCCGCTTCTGTTGAGTCGGTGAATAAAACCGGGATATCTTTTTTTAATGCGCCCTCGACTAACAACCCGGCAAATTGTTCGGCGCGTTGTGAGCGTTCTCCTACAATAATGCGGGAGGGGTGGAGGTTGTCATATAAGGCTTTACCTTCTCTTAAAAATTCAGGTGAAAAAAGAATATTATCCGTTGCAAATTGTTGTTTTATTTTAGTGGTATAACCTACGGGGACAGTGGATTTTATAACCATCACCGCATCTGGATTAATGGCTACAATATCTTTTATTACCGCTTCAATAGATTGGGTATTGAAATAGTTGTGTTTTGTGTCGTAGTCAGTCGGTGTTGCAATAATGACGAAGTCCGCATTTTTATAGGCTTCTTCTTTATCAAGAGTCGCCCTAAAATTGAGTGCTTTATTTTTTAGAAAGTCTTCTATTTCCTCATCATCAATAGGCGACTTTTTTGCATTTAATAGATCAACTTTGTCTTTTAAAATGTCTAACGCAACGACTTCATGTCGCTGTGCCAGGAGCATTGCATTAGAGAGGCCTACGTATCCTGTTCCTGCTATCGCTATTTTCATTTGTTATTCCTTGTGTCACGGTAAGAATATAGATAAAAAGATATCAACAACCGGGTTTCTTATTGACCTCCTTCTCTACTTTAGTTCTGAAGGTCAGTAAAAAGCTAACACGGTTGTATTATTTATTTACATATTCTTGTGAGTTTAGTTATTACAATAATGCAGTGTATGGTCATCAAACATTGAGATGGCTATTTTAATAGAATCATCTGAATGATGATAGCCAGTAAAAGTTAATTTCTTAAACACTGACAGGCTGATGGTGAATGAAGAGAAGCCGTTTGTCTTTCAATATTTTGATAAATAAGTATAATTTTTTCAAAGAGAGTGTTTTTGGTGATAATTATTAAAAGCGAGATAGAAGCTGTTTATTTGCGTTTTGTTGTAATTTCCAAGGATGTTGTACTTGCTTTTAGTATACTTGTCAGGAAATGTAAGCGTTTATGAAAAAACTAAGGGGAATTTTATGGAACGTCGTAACTTTATTGGCTTAAGTATTGCAGGTGTTGGAGCAAGCTTTCTTGCACCTGGAATTGCAGCGGCAAAAAAAACAGATCAACAGATGGCGGGTGGGGTTTTTTATACAAAACAAAACCCCGGGCGATGGAGCAAGAAAATTGCAGGTCATTTACCTGGTATTGAAATAGAGCGATCTAATGGCGTAGTGAAGGTGCAAGTCGTCACTGCTCATGGAATGGATGGTTACCAGCATTATATTGTTAAGCATGTGTTACTGGATGAAAACTATAATTTTCTGGATGAAAATATGTTTAACCCGATAAAAGATAAAGTGCCTATGTCAACTTTTGAATTAAAAAATTATAACGGTACGGTTTATGCGTTAAGCATGTGTAATAAACATGATGTTTGGATGAGTGAGGCAAAAGTTTAAAAGGGTAGGAGTTTAAGCTAGATATAGGACTAGTTCAGGGCTAGTTACAGTAAATTCACTTTAATATTAGATAAAAGTAAAAAATGCAGACTATTAATAATATTAGGATTATGGGGTAAATGGGTCAGGTTTCTGTAATCATTATAACCAAGGATGAAGAGTTATATATCGCAGAAGCAATTGAGTCGGCAAAGTTTGCCGATGAAGTTGTTATTCTTGATAGTGGGTCTACAGATAAGACTTGTGATATTGCAAGAGACCTGGGGGCGAAGGTATATCATCATGAATGGCTTGGATTTGGCGCTCAGAAAAATAAAGCGGTTTCTCTGGCCAAAAATGATTGGGTATTTGTATTAGATGCTGATGAGAGAATTACAAAAGAACTTTCAGTTGAAATAAATAAACTTAGTGCAAGAGAGGATAAAGAAAATGCCTTTTATGTAGCACGACTCAATTACTTTTTTGGTAAAGCAATAACAAGCTGTGGCTTATATCCTGATTATAGTATTCGGTTCTTTAACAGAAAAAAAGGGCAGTTTAATAATGTACAAGTTCATGAAAGCGTACAAACAGAGGGTAAGGTAGGGGTGCTTAATTATCATATGATTCATTTTGCATATAATGACATCAGTGAATTTATAGATAAGCAAAATAAATATTCATCTTTAAATAAAAAGAAAAATAAGTACAACGCATTATTTAGTCCTGTATGGACATTTTTTAAGCTTTTTATAATAAAGCAAGGATTCAGGGATGGCTGGACTGGTTTTTTAATATCAGTTCTTTATGCTCAATATACTTTTTGGAAATATATAAAATAAATAAATTTAATTGTTTTTTAAATCTAATACTTTTCTATAATTTGAAATAAGCAATCCAAGTAGAAACATTGAGAAAATTGCATGTTCATGGTGTAAAGTGGTGTTGACTAGCCCAATGCCCAGGTTGATTAAAATCACGCCAGTAGCGCTCCATAATAACCACATAGCCGTCTCTGATTGTTTAGTCAGGTACCCGATAATCTGGATTATATGGCACCAAAATAATAGAAAGATAAAAAACAGACACAGTCCGCCTTCGACTAATGTTGTGTAAAAAATATTATGGGCGTGTGAATAGGGCATGTATTCATTTGCATTAAATTTTTTGTTGTCGTTAACGACTGCTTGTTTAATATCAATTAGTGCTAATTTATTAAAATTTCCAAAACCAATGCCTAATACAGGATTTGACTTAAAAGCATAATAACTGAAATTTCTGATTTTTTGTCTTGCAGAGTCGCCTGTTAATGATGAACCATGTTGAAATTTATTAATAATTTGAGGGGGACTGAAGAATAAAATCAGTGATCCTGATATTAATATTATTGTCGAAAATAATATTAATAGCTTGTTTTTATAAATTAACATTTTCCATAGTAATATTACAAATGTAATGATAACTAGTAAGCCTGATGCAGCGCGACTAAGGCTATCAATAATTGCATAGCCAAAAATTAGCATACATGCTATTAGAATAATTTTTAAAGCAATTTTCAGGTTATTATATTGCGAAAGGATTAAACTTAAACAGAGAGTGTAGGCAAGTAACAGGAATATTGCTGTATGGTTAACATGTCCTACAGAGTTTAATTCAAGGCAGGTGCCGCCATTAGGACATTGATAATAAGCTTCAATCAAAGTAAATAATGTTGATAGAATCAGAACGAATGAAAGAATGACTCCTTGACTGTTTGAGAAAAAGCATCTTGAAACAACCCATCCAAGCAGAATATACCTGAAAATATCTTTAATTCCTTTAGCAGGAAAGTCATTGAGTAAAATGGCATTTAAAGAGGTTAAAATGGCAACAAATAACCAGCTAAAAAAAAGGGTGTCTATAGTGCGCCATCTTCCACCCCAATTCTGGTTTTTATAAGCGATGAAAAGCCAGGAAATTAAAAAAATAATGATGAAAATAGTTTTAGGCGCTTCAAAAGAAGGTAAGGAGGCAAAGGCTAGACATAAAGAAATAAATTTAAAATCTATATTATTCATTAATAACTTCTTGCAATATTTTAAGCGTGTTGTGCATATTTTTTTCTATGCTAAAATCTTTAGATATTAATTTATTTTTCTGTTTGGTTCTTTGTAGTGACTCTTTATTTTGTAATAATTTTTTTATTTCGTAAATGGCTTTTTGGTCTTCAGGTGAATCCATTATAAAACTTGAATCTAATATTTCACTCGCGCCATTTTGTCTAGTGGTGAAAACTGCTGTGCCAAAACTCATTGCTTCGAGAACAACATTGGAAAAGGGTTCATAATGAGTAGGTAAAATAAAAATATCACTAATGGAATAAAAATCAGCCACATCTTTTCTTGGACCGGTAAAAAAAACCTGATGATTAATCTTTAAGTTTAACGCTAGTTTTTTATAATGGTTTATTTTCTTTTCCTTTCCTATTACAAATGCCGTTATATTAGGGGTATTTAATTTTGAAATAATCTGTAAAAACTCCTCTACTCCTTTTCTTTTAAAGCCACTCCCTACATAGAGTAAAATATGATGCTTTTCTTTTAATGGAAATTCTTGTGATAATTTTCTAAAAGATTTTATATAATCATACTCTTTAATTTCTATACCATTATAAATTACAACAATTTTTTCAGGGTCAATATGGTAGGTGTTTATAATTTGTTCTTTAATTAGTTGAGAGTTTGCAATTATTTTTTTAGCTCTATGAAAACACTTTTTTTCCAAGTATAAATAGACTGGATGAAGAGGG
>CAYMPX010000018.1:0-18469 GCA_964392135.1 uncultured Methylomarinum sp. | reverse complement strand
ATAAGGATAAAACAATGACAACTATTACTGATCCTGTAATTGGCAGCTGGTACAAAGACGTTGAAAATGACTTAACCTTTAAAGTGGTTGCTATTGATGACAATGATGATGCCATCGAAGTGCAGTATATCAATGGTGATATTGGCGAATATGACGCAGATACCTGGTACAGTTCTACCTTTGATTATATTGAAGCACCTGAAGACTGGAGCGCCCCTTACGGTACTTTAGAAACGGATGATTTAGGCTATTCTGACCCGGATACGCATACATCACCCGACATAGAAAACGGCAACATTTCCGATATGCTGGATAAGTAGAGGCTAGAATGAAATAATATCCAGACTGATGCTGCATTTCTCTCGCCATTAAATGGCGACATTCAGCTCAATCAGTTTTGGATATAATAACAACTAGTGCCTAAGGACACATATTCATGAAAATGAGCCCTCAACAATTTTTGGACTGGGAATCCAAATGCATTACCTTGCTCGCCATGTCGGGCGCAGGAAAAACCACACTCGCTAATAAATTACCTAAAGACAGATGGTTTCATTACTCTGCTGACTATCGCATAGGCACCAAATATTTAGGGGAAGCTATTTTAGATAATATTAAACGTCAGGCTATGGAGGTTCCCTTTCTAAAAAAGCTGCTACTATCCGACTCGATCTATATTCATAACAATATTACAGTGGATAATTTAACCGCTGTCTCTAGCTTTCTTGGTAAATTAGGTAATGCAGAACAAGACGGCTTATCGCTAAAAGAGTTTAAGCGTAGACAAGCGTTACATCATCAAGCAGAGATTGCGGCATTAAATGATGTCCCTGAGTTTATCCACAAAGCGGAAGATATATATGGCTATAAACATTTCTTAAATGATGCCGGTGGCAGTGCTTGTGAATTAGACAATCCGGCTGCCTTGGAAATATTAGCAAAACATACCGTTATTATTTATATAAAAATTCCGGAGTCACTCGAACAAACCATCATCACTCGCGCTAAAACTGACCCCAAGCCACTTTATTATAGAGAGGATTTTCTTGATAAAAAATTAGCTGAATTTATGGCTGTAAATAACTATACAGACCCAGACCTCATCCCCCCTGATGACTTTGTAATATGGGTATTCCCTGAATTATTTAAATCACGTTTGCCGCGTTATCAAGCAATCGCCGACCAATACGGTTATACCGTTGATGTCAATGAGATTGCCAAGGTATCGAATGAAGCTGAATTTATTCAGCTAATTGCTGATGTGATGACTCAGCAAGGGAAAAACTAAATATGCCATTAGTTGCTCACACCCCCCTGCCAACTTTTCAGCGTTTAATAGAAGAAGGTGAAGATATACTTAACCCTTCTCGCGCCAGTCACCAACATATTCGAGAATTACATATCGGGCTACTCAACATCATGCCTGATGCTGCACTGGAAGCCACTGAACGCCAATTTTTTCGTCTGGTGGGAGCATGCAACCAAATTGCTCAGTTTCATGTACATCCGTTTACCATCGAAGGTCTGGAAAGAGGGAAAGAAGCACAACAACATATTGCCCAATATTATGAATCTTTTGAGCAGATTAAACAGGATGGATTAGATGCCTTAATCATCAGTGGTGCGAATGTAACGCATGCGCATTTATCTGAAGAAGACTTCTGGAAGCCCTTAATAGAAGTATTTGACTGGGCCAAACAAAATGTTACATCGACACTCTGTTCATGTCTTGCCACTCATGCTTTAATTGAATATTGTTATGGTATTGAACGTAGCCCTCAACCCGCAAAACGCTGGGGGGTGTTCTCACATAAAGTATTGGAGCGTACTCACCCGCTCGTCTGTGAAATTAACACCCGGTTTGACGTTCCTCATTCTCGGTTCAATGAAATTTTTCAACAAGATATGGAGAAAAAAGGACTTAAAGTGTTAGTCGTCAGTCAACAAGCAGGGGTTCATCTTGCGGTAAGCCCGGATGGGTTTCGAGTGGTATTTTTTCAAGGTCATCCTGAATATGATGCCATTAGTTTATTAAAAGAATATAAACGTGAAGTTTTGCTCTTTTATAATAATGAGAGAGAGGATTATCCTTCTTACCCGGAAAACTACTTTGACGATGAGGCTATTCAAATTTTAGCTAATTATGAACAGCATTTAAAACAGGCTAAAAAACAGCAGCACTCCTTAAAGTGCTTTCCTGAACATGCTCTGTTAGATCACTTGGATAACACATGGCGTGATACGGCAAAAGCTGTTTTTAATAACTGGCTAGGTAAAATTTACCAAATCACCAACCAGGATAGGCGCTTGCCTTTTATGAATGGTATAGATCCTGAAAATCCTTTGGGAATATCAAATTAAAATACTACTTTTGTAGCCACCTCGTTCTCGGTGCGATGATTTTGAGTAAGACATTGCAACAAACAGCTCACGACCAGGGCGAATACTGCTACAAGAGGTTTTTCCAGGTAATTCAATGCATAAACAGTTTTTACAACAGGCAATAGATTTAGCCCATAACAATGTAACGCATCATCAAGGGGGACCTTATGGCGCGCTCATTGTACAAGATGGGGCAGTCATTGCAGAAAGCGCTAATTGTGTAACGAAAGCACTAGACCCAACCGCTCACGCCGAGATAATGGCTATTCGCCTTGCCTGCAAGACGCTTAATCATTATAAACTCGATAATTGTATACTCTATAGTAGCTGTGAACCTTGCCCTATGTGTTTAGGTGCCATTTATTGGGCTAGGCTAAAAAAAGTTTATTATGCCTGTTCGAGCCGAGAGGCGGCAAAAGCCGGGTTTGATGATAGTTTTATCTATGATGAAATTCCTTTAGCTCCAGAAAATCGCCATATTGCAATGCTGCAACTCACATTAGCTGATGCAAAAAAGCCTTTTCAGGCATGGCAGATTCAAAACAATAAAGTAATTTATTAATTAATTAGAAGAATGTTAAAGACAGCACGCAATAAACATCCCCCTTATCCTGTCTGTTTTTTTATCCGTCTTCCCGCAACAATCACCCCTCGGGTGTAATCCCTGCATTACTCTTACTACACGCCATCCATGGCATTATTCATTGTAGCAACCGTTTGCTTGAGCCGCCCAAAAAATCTTCCCTGAGCGGGAGCTGTGTTTTCCTGATAATATGAGCGTTCTATTTTGAGAGGACAACTATAATCTAGTGGGAGCGACTAAAGGAATCATTGTATTCGTTTGGCGAAGGCATTAAAAGTGACGTTGATTTTTAATGTTAGAGAACTATCCAGATTGCGACGAACATAGCTCTCGCTTTGCGGATAGATAGTATTGAACCTTCAGTGTTATTCTATTGCTAACCCATACCTTCGCCAATTTCGATTTTACGGAAAAATACTATTTTTGTAGTCATGTAAATCAATCATTTACAATTAATAAGTACAATATAGATGGGTGTGTTTTAATTTTAATGTTTCGCGAAGGCATTGTTAAAATCTTTTGATTCAAAATCTGCTGAATTTATAATAATTCAGCCAAATTCCATTAGAGCCAATAAGGAGCTCGCCATGATACAAAAATACTTTAGATTTACAAACCTGAATCTTTTAGCTGTATTGCTATTGTCGTTTTTCAGCACATCAAGCTATGCCGCCACGTTTTATATTGATAATTTTACGGATACGCAAAGTGTTATAGATCTTGCTGGTGATAGTACGGCATCAACGAGTACTCAAGCTCTAACATTGGCAGGTAGCAATTTAGGTTCAGGAACACAAAGGACTCTATCAATAGATGCAGCGGGGACTGCGAGTGCACCGATATTCCCGGGTTTCCCTGCGTTCAACTCTTTAATACAAAGTAATACGGGGACGTTGCAAATTTCCAACAATGCCACTGTAACCAGTGCAATTGCTTCAATATTCTGGAATGGGTTTAATCCGGTTGATCTCACAACATACGGTACTGGATTACTATTGAAAGTAAACAGCATTGATCTAGCGACAACTATCCAGCTAATTGTTAATGGAGGAGCATCACAGTCAACTGCCCAGGTATTTGCAGCAGGATCGGGGAATTTTTTTGTACCCTTTGCAACAGGTTTTTCTGACGCATCTGTATTTAATAACATTTCCGATATAAAGTTAGTCTTCTCAGGTACCGGCCCTTGGGATGGGCAGTTTTCTTTCTTAGTTGCAACTGTGCCTGAGCCTTCCGTACTGATATTAATGTTCTCGGCTTTCCTGACCATCAACTTTATATCCAAATATCGTAATAAAGAACTAAAAACTGTTGCTTGATTTTTGTTTATTTTTATCAAACTGAGCCTCTACATCCCCAAGCAGAAGAGACGGGGTCTTGTGACTCAGTTTGATAAATCTTTAATAGCTGGTTTTGGCTGGATTTATAGGACTGCTTTCATTTTTCCTCCCCGTTCATTCCTCTATAGGTGTGACGAAACAGATATTTGCCCGCCCGACAGTACATCCCGCCGTGGATCAATTCACCCGGGAGGACTGGCAAGAAATTTTCGGCAATAAATGTTCATTCCAAAGTTTATTTTTTCACATTAATAAAAATTTGAGCTATTCTTAGAATTGTGCGTATTTCTAAGTTGTATTACAAATACCAAATGTATGTGATAACGTCAATAAAAAGGAATGTAATTCAAATGCAAGAATTCCATAATGTGAGCCAGGAAAAGGTCAACACAGCTACTGAAGTGTTTCATGCTTATAATTTCAAATTGAATCAAACCGATTTCACTTATATTAAACATTTGTTGCCAATAAAGGTATCAAGCTGTGTTTCAGAAGGTAAACACTATATTTTTCACTTACTGGATGAAGAAGGTACTCAATCTCAGGTCGTAGGTGATACAGCAATTATTATTGAACCTGCATTTGTAGAAAATGATTCAATACCCGATATTAGAATTGTTATTCTGAAATTTGACAACAGTAAATTGCAAATCTTGCTGGAAGAACGGTTCGGCTCTTTCTTTTCTTCGGTACCCTGGCGCACAGGTATCACTGAAGGCTCCTTGCACCTTATGTTATTACGTTCTCTATCACTCTGGATTATTCAGGAAAAAATTAAAAGATCACCACCACAGATATCCTGGTTACATATTGAAAAAGCTTTACTGGAGTTGTTTGTTGATAACCTGGATCGTAGAACCAGCCAAAGGTCAGATGATTACGAATTTAAAAAAAAGTGGTTTATCGAACTGGAAAGCTGGATTGAACATAATCTCACTAACCCCATAGTACTGGAAGATCTGGCGAAAGTATCGGGAGTCAGCATACGTACAGTTCAGAAAACATTTCGACAGTACCTGGGATGTACACCGATGAATGACATTAATCGTCGCCGTGTGGAAAAGGCTCGAAAAATACTGATTAGCGCGGATAATAATTTGACTGTACTGGATGTCGCATTAGAAGTTGGTTACCAGCATCCCAGCCGATTTGCAGCATTCTATAAGAAACGATATGGCGAAAACCCTTCTCAAACTTTAGTCAAAAGCCGAAAAGGGTCAAATCAGGCAATTGAGTATTAAGGAACAGGAATTTTATAACTTGTACATTCTGAACTGTACTAAAGCATAAGCAATAAGTTCGACAATCAAGTTGCCAAACTTATTTCGATTACGTTCCTTAATTTACTCTTCTGTTACAGCAGGCACAACTTCCGTTGCTTTTTTTACTTTGACTAACCAACCATCTTTATTTCTACAGTCACCTTTTTGCGACTTCACTTTTAAATGTATCCGGACATATTTTCCATTTAAAACAGCAGGCAACTTCGCAGTCACCTGATAATAACTTTTCTTATCAACAACATTTAGCTTAAGCGGTTGATCTTTTGCTACCGCGACAATAGTGGTTGGGTCTGCATTACCCGAAACTGTAAAGCCGACTTCAGCCTCGGGTTCAACTTCAGGGACAGGCGAACCTTTAACCTGTTCGGGTGGAGAAAATGTTCTAAACTTGGGCACTACACATTCTTTATCGGTATTGCCTGCATTATACGCGTATGCAGAACTCACAAAAAGCATTGCAGCAACAATTGCGATATTTGTTAAGCATTTTATTATTTTCATAGTCAGCCTCTAATTTTTATAATAGTCATCACCTTAGGAATGTATCAAGGAGCAAAAATTCAATAAAACCCACTCCTGAAACTAACGGCAGAGAGAACTTTAATTCACTCATACAGCTAAAAACAAAGCGGACTAAAGTCCACCTAGACATTCCTTAGTACATTATTGTAATGTACCAAGGCTAAACTTTAATCATTTTTAAAAGGCAATTCAAGAAACTTTAAATGATTGGCTAATAATTTATATTTAGCTTCTGTCCCTTTTTGTTCCGAGAATGCTTCTGCTCTTAGCACATTGCCCTTTTCCAAGCGCTTATTCAAAGCCTTTCGCTCTCCCTGGTAAAAAATTCTATATATATTATAGCCAGACTCGACAGCAACCCATGTTGCCGTCTTGATCATAGGTAAAGAATCGAGATAATCCGTCACACCCACCAGTTCAGCTATATTTTTAACCTGAGATACCTTTAATAAAACAGAATTCAACACGTTTGTATCAGGACTGGCTGCATAATAGGCTGCCAATCGCTGGTAAACACCTTGAAAACCATTTAAAACCACTTTATTAACCGCCATACAAGCGGTTCTCCACTGTGCTATCCTGGCATCAAAATAAAGGCTCCATTCCGCTGTCCAGCAACCCCCTTGTTTAACCAGCTTACCCGCTAATGTTGAGACTACATCGTATCTCATAGAAACATCTAATAAATGATCTGAATAAGCGCTCAATATATCAGCAATGGATAAAACCCGTTTCTCTTCTAAATCTTGCATCGGATATAATACGGGCAACGCTTGCTGTTTAGCGGCTTCAGCTAAAGCAAGATCAACATCAGGCATGGTGCTGGCATCAAAAAACTGCTGTTTACCCGCCATCTCCACCACAAGCCATACCAGCGTTCTAGGTCTAATCTCATTCCAGATGCCTATTTTCCCTAATCTTAGACTATCTAGTAGTCGCCGCTCATCAAATAAAACGCGCATCAATCGTGCATGCACATTGTTTTTCTCTGTTGCCACTAAAGAAAATTGATATTCCTTTACATAATAACGGGCATCTGCCAATATTTTCTTAACCGTATCATCTTGTAAAAAAGATTTCTCTGCCAAAACACGCGTTAATACAATCTGCATTGCCCGTTTAATTGCTGCCGACTTATCCGTTTCCTGCTCACTCCTGGAAATAACTTCTGCTTCATATAATCCTTCAACCTCAATGGCATACAGTGTTTGACAAACCAATAACAAACAAACCAATAACATGTTTATAGCTAATTTCATATCCTTCACACAAATAAGCGAGATGTCTTGTACAATATCGGTAGTTTTACCATTAACTTTAATTAAGAGCTAAAAACTGCTGCTTGATTTTTGTTTATTTTTATGAAATGCTATCTCTATGGACAGAATATTTTTGTCTATATACAGCGTGGAGCAAACCATGGGTTTGTTAACTGTGCTTACACATCGCAAATTGACTCAAAGACAGGTTTATTGAAAGGTAAACGTGTTGGCGACAAATTTTATCGTGAAAACGAGGGATGTTCTTCAAGCCGACCACAATACTGTTTTGAACATTTTAGCAAAATAATAAAAGGTTTTGCTAAAATGTTCTCCGGCGCAACTGAGCGTCATGGGGCTTGAGTTGGAATGAGTTAATAATTGTCAACCAAGTGCGGATAAGCCTTTTTGATCATGGCTAAGAATGGTCAATTTTTAAGGAACAGAACATTACATTGAGCCAACAAAATAAAGAAAGCCTGAATTACAAAAGCGCCGGCGTTGATATTGAAGCAGGCAATGACCTTGTTGAACGGATCAAACCCATTGCAGCTAAAACTCGTAGACCAGGAGTTATGGCGGGTCTCGGTGGTTTTGGCTCACTGTTTGAACTTCCTCTGGATCGCTATAAAAATCCCATTTTAGTTTCTGGAACGGATGGTGTCGGTACTAAATTAAAACTTGCTTTAGAATTAGGCATCCATGATACCGTAGGCATAGATCTTGTCGCTATGTGCGTTAACGATATTATTGTCCTGGGTGCAGAGCCTTTATTTTTCCTGGATTATTATGCAACAGGAAAACTGGATGTTGATACCGCTGCTTCCGTTGTTGCTGGCATAGGAAAAGGCTGTGAATTAGCAGGTGCAGCACTGGTCGGTGGAGAAACGGCAGAAATGCCTGGCATGTACACAGACGGCGATTATGACCTGGCCGGTTTTTGTGTCGGTATTGTAGAAAAAAATAATATTCTCGATGGAGAGAAGGTTAAGGCGGGCGATAAACTCATTGGTATTGCATCGTCTGGTCCTCATTCCAATGGTTACTCTTTAATCAGAAAAATCATTGAAACCAGTCATGTATCGTTAGATGAACCATTAAACGGTAAGTCTTTAGGTAGAGCATTACTTGAGCCAACCAAAATTTATGTTAAATCATTACTGGAATTATTAAAAACAGTGCCTGTTCATGCACTCGCGCATATTACAGGTGGAGGTTTAACAGAAAACCTACCCCGAGTGTTACCCGAAGGGCTTAATGCTGAAATCAATTTAAATACCTGGGAATTTCCAGATACTTTCAAGTGGCTACAACAGCAGGGTAATGTGTCCCAGACAGATATGCTAACTACATTTAACTGTGGTATAGGGATGATTGTCTGTGTTGATGCGAAAGACGAAGCAGAGACTATGGCTAACTTGGCGAAACGAGGCGAAACCGCTTATTCTATTGGTGACATTGTGACTTCTTCTGGTCAACCTGAAGTTATTTATAATAAATAAGTCTGTTTTTTGGTAGAGTGGACTGAAAACCGCTCTACCGAAAGGTTCGGTTTATCCAGCTATAAACCCTTTTAACCAGTAGACCTTCATCATGCTGAAACAAGTAGCCTTCACCCTCTATTTTAAACTGTCGATATGCTAAATTGTCCTTAGCTGCTATGCGTCTTTGCCTCGCTGTATTCGTTATACTCGGCAAATCAAATTCAGCAAAAATATCTAAAAAGGGCAGGTTTATCTCAGCAATAAAATCAAGCGTTTGTCCTTGTTGATACGCAGTATCTGGCACCGGCAAACTAATTGCAACAATCGCTTTAACACCTGTCGCAGTGTCATTCTCTTTTAGAGAATAAATTGCCATCATCCCACCTAATCCGTAGCCAATAATAACAATATGCTTGACCCCGCCTTGCTGCAGATGAGCAATTGCTGCCTGAATACGTAACTTAGCATCATCAAATAAGGGGTAATATTCATTTGGCTTGGCACCAACACCCAAAACAGGCAGCTGAACCGAAAGCGTTGCCCAGTTATGATCGGGAAGAAATGTTCTTAACGGTTTGATTAGCTTTTTCTGATTAGGGTGGCCATCAGCAGAATGTAAAATAATGGCAGTCCCTGAATTCGTTACTTTCTCCGTTGCAGTATACAAAGTTAAAAAACGTTCGCCTTTCACTTTTAACCAGACCACCTCTCCTGCTAAAAGCGCAGCCTCAATCTCTTCAGCATACTCCAGTTCACGCAAGACATTTGACGCCATGCTATGAACCATATAACTACTCATAAACAACAATAAAACAAGCCTGAACATCGTTCTCACTATCGTTATAAAAAATCAGTTTGAAGAAGAACACACTGCATTCAACACATCCTTATGTTGTTCATTTCATCACCTTAATGAGGATGTGATTAAAAGTGCGGGAGATTATTAATTATATAGAGATTAACACAGAGCAGAGCAGACTTCAGTCCGCTCAACAACTCTTTTATATCCTCTTTTTACTTCCCCGCACTTTTAATCATACCCCCTTAATGATGTACCTCATACGTCTCCACAGAAAAACCAGAGAATTTTTGTTTGGCATAGCGCGAATGACATTGCACACAACTCTCTGTCATTTTATAAAAGTAAAAATTCACTACATCGGAATTTTTAGCCTCTGCCGCATACGCTAACATCCCTGCAAACTGATGAAATGAATGATCTAGCGCTATAAACTGCTCTGGCAATTGCTGATGAAGATCGGCCTTTTGTTCTGCTGTTAAACCTTGTTTCAATAGATAACTTGATTGTATTTGTTTCGCAGTCTCTGCAGTGGTTTGCCAATCTGCTGTCACGATGGAATGAAGTAATACTTGCATTCCTTTTTCAATAGCCCGCATTTCCCTGGTTAATAACACTTTAATATCTTTCCGAACCGTCAATCCCTGTTTTTTTTTATTGATGAATTTCAATACGCTTTAAAACTGCAAGCCGAAATAAATAAACTCATTACCAAAATAAAACATCGGAATGACATTACTTCAGCCCCAAATAAACAGCAATACCCACTACAACAAGAATTGCAGCAGCAACCCACAAACCCTTATTATCTTTACTTTCCACTTTTTGTTGAGCAGAAGCACCGACACCTTCTATGCGAGCATTAACTGCTTTCGATTTTCCATCATCTGTATGTTCAATCTGATAAAAAATTATTTCCCCACGATAAGGACGCCTTTCTGAACCTTTTAAAGCAGAAATATGAATAAAAATATCATCACTGCCATCATCAGGCTTTATAAATCCAAATCCACGATCATCTTTCCAGGTTTTTAAAACCCCTTTACTTTCTGTCGTCGCCATATAAGCTACCTCTCATAAATATATCTATCAGCATTACTGCTATTCATGTGGCTCAAGCCACAGCATGAATTTTATAACATCCATAAAAAATGCGCACAGAATAAGTTGGAACAGGGTGTGATTAAAAACAGGGGGGGGTGGAAGATCAATAGGATAAAACGCCTAATTAAGGAATCCTAACAAACCAGTGAGTTAGGAAAAATACATCTAAAACGACTCCCTTTACCTAACTTACTGGTGATTTCCAACCTTGCATCGTGTCGCATTAACACATGTTTTACAATAGCTAAACCTAAACCTGTGCCACTGAGTTTTTTACTTCGTCTTACATCAACCCGATAAAAACGTTCCGTCAGTCTAGCGATATTTTCCTGTGCAATACCTTCACCTTTATCAATTACTTCAAAAATCAAGCCTAGCTCTGATTCTCTCCAAATCACCTTGACCGGAGTATCATCTGCAGAATATTTTAAGGCATTAATTAGTATATTAGTAAAAGCACTTTGTAAATCATGTTCTTCCCCAAAGATATTACATTCTGATTTCATGCTCAATTCTATCCGTTGCCTGGATTTTTCTATGGTAGCGCCTTCTAAACAGATCCGGCGTATTAATGCGCATGCATCGACACATTCCCTTTGCTTTTTTTGGGTTTCCAATCGCGCCAGCAATAACAAATCATCAACCAGATATTGCATACGCTCCGTTTGTGCATACATTTGAGTCAATGATTGCGTTAACATGGCTGACTGCTTGTCATCTGTGTCTTGTAAAGTTTCTAAATAACCTTTTAGAACCGTTAAAGGGGTTCTCAGCTCATGTGATACATTATCCACAAAAGTTTTACGCATCAATTCCATATTTCTCTGCTGAGTCACATCCTGCGCAATAAATAAATGCTGCCCTTCCGCATAAGTCACTAAACGGCATTGTAAAATAATTTGACTGTTGACAGGAGACGCTATAATCAGTGCCTCTTTCTCATCCCTGCGTTTCAAAAAATCAGCAAATTCAGGGGTGCGAATAAGATTATCAATACGCTGACCTTTATCATGTTTTTTAACCCCTAAAATGACTTTAGCGAGTTTATTTGACCATTCAATTTCATCATAATTACCCAGGACAATAGCCGCATCCGGTAACACATCAGTTGATTTACGAAACTGCTCAATTATTTTCCCTAACTTCTTTTTACGACTCTTTTCATTTTTCTTAATGCGATAAAAATGATAATAAATATCCCCCCAAACACCTGATATCACCGGAACCTTTCCACCTGCCCCACGGCTTAACCAGCGTTCCAGCCGAGACAACAAAACAGCATGACGAATAAGAATAGCGCATAAAACAAGCAGCAGTATATAAATGAAATAGCCAGTAAAATAACTCAAAATGGCTGCGATAGTAACAAACAATGCAAGGTACATCAGTTCTCTTCGAAACAGCCACAATACCGTCATTATTCCACCACAGAGAAACGATAACCAAACCCTCTGACAGTCTGGATTAATTCATCTTTTCCATATTCATTGAGAATTTTTCTTAATCGCCTGATATGTACATCCACCGTACGCTCTTCAATATAGGCACTACGCCCCCATACCTGATCTAACAGCTGCGTTCGACTATACACATTATCTTGATGGGTCATAAAAAAATGCATCAATTTAAACTCAGTGGGGCTTACTATGATGGACTTACCTTCGATGGTAAGTCTGTGCTTATTGACATCAAGCAAAATATCACTGACATTCAATACCTCTTCTTTGATGTTTTTTCCACTACGCCGCAAAACCGCTTTAATTCTGGCAACCAGTTCTTTGGGTGAAAAAGGCTTGGTCATATAGTCATCGGCACCAATCTCCAGCCCTCGCACCTTATCTTCCTCTTCACCTCTCGCAGTCAGCAAGATAATAGGTAATGTATTAAATAAATCATCCTGCTTTAAACGCCTTGCTAATTCAACGCCACTGATACCCGGTAACATCCAGTCCAGTAAAATTAAATCAGGTCTGGCATTATCAGCAAGTAAAACTTGCGCCTGTTCTGCAGTCGCTACCGCTTGCACATTCATCCGCGCTTGTTCCAATACCATCACCAGCATTTCTCTGATGGCATCTTCATCCTCAACAACCAGAATATTTAATAATGTCATTTTTTAATTTTGCCTTCTAATTCATCCTGACTAAGATGTCGTACATCATCACCTTTCACCATATACACCACATACTCACAAATATTACAGGCATGATCCCCTATTCTTTCCAAAGAACGCGCCGTCCATAAAAGATCAATAGCGCGGGTAATATTTCGAGGGTCTTCCATCATTTTAGTGATGAGCTGTCGAATAATACTGCCGTATTCTCGATCAACTCTCTCATTTTTCTCGGTAATTTTAATAATACCATTCACACTCATACGTGCAAAAGCATCCAGACTACCACTCAGCATGCCACGTACCATATCAACCAAATGGTTTATTTCATGATATTGGTCATGGTAATGATCCGATGCATCCAGGCGAGATGCCATTCTCGCAATCCCCACAGCTTCATCCCCTATACGTTCTAAATCTGTAATTGTTTTAATAATCGATATCAACATTCGCAAATCAACGGCAGCCGGCTGGCGTTTAGCGATAACCTGCACACAGCTATAATCTATTTCCATTTCCAGGTTATTGACGACCTCATCCTGCAGCAAGATTTTCTCAGCCAAATCCTGATCGCTGGTCATAAAGGCTTTTACAGCGAGTTCTATCTGCTGTTCAACCATTCCACCCATGGCTAAAACCTTATTACGAATATCTTCCATTTCTTCATCAAATAAATGAGAAATGTGTTGCCCACTTGCTCTATTTTCCATTATTTTTGCCTTTAAATTAAATAAAGCCCTCTCCAAAGGGAGAGGGTTGAGTGAGGGGAAAGATAATAATCACCCGTAACGACCGGTGATATAATCTTCTGTCTGCTTTTTAACCGGATTGGTAAACAATTCATTAGTTGCACCAAATTCAATCAATTCACCCATATACATAAACGCCGTGTAATCTGAAACACGCGCGGCTTGCTGCATATTGTGAGTCACAATAACAATGGTATATTGCTCTTTTAACTCGTGAATCAACTCTTCAATCTTTAATGTTGAAATAGGATCCAAAGCTGAAGCGGGTTCATCCAATAACATCACCTCAGGTTCAATTGCAATCGCCCTGGCAATAACCAGTCGCTGCTGTTGACCACCCGACATACCTAGTGCATTATCATGCAAACGATCTTTCACTTCACCCCAAAGTGCCGCACTACGCAAAGACTTCTCAACCGTTTCATCCAGAATGCGGCGATCATTGATACCTTGGATACGCAAGCCATAAGCCACATTCTCATAAATTGATTTCGGAAAAGGGTTGGGTTTTTGAAAGACCATTCCTACCCGTCTACGCAAATCCGCAACATTAACCGATTTGTCATAAATATCTTCCCCATCCAGCAAGATTTTTCCATCAATTTTTACACTATCAACCAGATCATTCATTCGGTTAATACTTCGTAATAAAGTGGACTTGCCACAACCACTAGGCCCAATATAGGCCGTTACTTTTTTTCTAGGGATTTCCATACTGACATTAAATAATGCCTGTTTCTCCCCATAATACAGATTTAAATCGTCTACTTTAATACATGTATCTGTCATTTTATATTCCTAGCTCCCATGCTTTGAGAATCCATACAAAGATGCCTTAGCATCTTTAATCGTGTATAAGTTCGTGACATCAAGAGAGTCACACAATGCGTTCCCACCTTAAACGCGAGGTTTATTTTTACAGCCCTTCCAGTGCTCGGAACTTCTCACGCAGGTTGTTTCTTATCCCAATTGCAAACAAATTAAGCCCGATAATCACCATAACCAATAATAATGAAGTGGCATAAACCAGGGGTCTTGCCGCTTCAACATTAGGACTCTGAAAACCGACATCATAGATATGGAAACCTAAATGCATAAACTTTCGATCTAAATGTAAAAAAGGAAAATTACCATCTAAAGGTAAAGTAGGGGCTAACTTTACAACCCCCACCAGCATCAAAGGAGCCACTTCACCCGCAGCTCTAGCCACTGCCAATATCAATCCCGTCATCATTGCAGGACTGGCCATGGGTAATACCGTGCGCCATAAGGTTTCAATTTTAGTCGCTCCCAATGCCAAACTGCCTTCACGAATTGACTTGGGGACTCTGGACAAACCTTCTTCAGTCGAAACAATAACAACAGGCAAGGTTAATAATGCCAGCGTCAAAGATGCCCATAATAATCCGGGGGTACCAAATACCGGTGCGGGAGCCGATTCAGGGAAAAACAAAGCATCAATATTGCCACCCAGAATGTAAACGAAAAAACCTAAGCCAAACACCCCATAAACAATAGAGGGAACACCGGCCAGGTTATTAACCGCAATACGAATTAGTCGTGTAGTAAAACCTTGTTTCGCATATTCCCGTAAATAAACCGCAGCAATCACACCAAAAGGTGTCACTATCACAGCCATTAACATCACCATCATCACAGTACCGAAAATAGCCGGAAAAATACCGCCTTCGGTATTGGCTTCTCTAGGGTCTTCCGAAACAAATTCTACAAACTTCTGCAGATAATGTATCGACTTTTCTAAAACACTCATGCTATTCGGGCGAATTATTCGAACCACCGTTTTCAATGGAATTTCGAGTTCAGAACCACCGGGTTCTCTGGCTAGCAAGCTATCCTGTTTCACCACCTGATACAATTTATCTAATTGAGCCTGATAAGACTGATACTCCTGGTTTAATGCTGACTTTTCGTTGGCAATCTTTTTACTTGCCTCTTCATTCCATTGATCTTTCAGCTCTAAACTTTTTTGTTTAAGACGTAAGCGTTCCAAACGATAGTTAATTGAGCCAATTTCCGTCTTCTGTAAATATTCAATTTCTTCGATATAAGCCAAGACACGTTCTATTCTTTCCTGAACCACATCCCATGCCTCATCGCCTGTTGCGATAACTTTGCCATTTTCCTTTACTGCAAGCAGACGTCCATAAAAATTACCCCATTCCCGTCTTTCAATGGTAATCATCTCTAACGGAAGACCTTGTGCCTGAATATTTTGTTGTTGAATCCAGCGAAAATCCATTCCCGTTACATCTCTATTGCCTGTTTTAAGCAAATACTGTACTAAAGAATCGGTGCCTTGTTTTAATTTATAGCCCGATTCCTCTGCCATCTGCTTCGACATAACGCTGGTATCAACCAATTCACCGACAATAGTTTGCTTTTCATTACCTTCAATATAGCTATACTCAATCACATCAGCCGGCCAGAAATGCCCTAAACCACGTACTGCAACCAATAACAATAAACCAATAACTAAAATAATACTGACACTCACCGCCGCTGCATTTAGCCATACCCAGGGATTACCACTTTTAAACCACTGTTTCATCATCATAACGAACTATACTTCTCTCTTAGGTTCTGACGAATAAGCTCTGCCAGAGTATTAAAAACAAAGGTAAACAAGAATAAAACCAATGCCGCCAGAAACAACACACGGTAATGGGTACTATCTACTTCAGCCTCTGGCATTTCCACCGCAATATTTGCCGATAAGGTACGCATCCCCTGAAAGATACTTAAATCCATCACCGGAGTATTCCCTGTCGCCATCAGCACGATCATGGTTTCCCCTACCGCACGACCAAAACCAATCATAACCGCAGAGAAAATACCGGGACTTGCGGTTAATAGCACAACCCGCGTCATAGTTTGCCAAGGCGTTGCGCCCAGAGCCAAAGAACCGACGGTTAAATTTTTAGGTACGCTAAAAATAGCATCTTCAGTAATAGAAAAGATGGTCGGAATAACAGCAAACCCCATCGCTAAACCCACCACTAAAGAGTTACGCTGGTCATAACCCAGACCAAAAACATCGTTCATCCAAATACGCATATTCCCTCCAAAACACCAGGATTCAATTGCAGGACTGATGAAAAATGCAAACCAGGACGAGACAATAATGACAGGAATAAGTAATGCGGCATCCCAGCCTTCAGGTACGCTATGCCTAACGGATCGTGGTAAATGTTGCCAGGCGAAAGCAAAAATCATCACGCCCAGGGGAACAATCATAAATAAAGAAAAAATACCCACTAAATTTTCTTCAACAAAAGGTGCCAGCCATAAACCCGCCAAAAACCCCAAAATAACAGTAGGCAAGGCCTCCATTAATTCAATACTCGGCTTAACATAGCTACGCATGACCGGCGCCATAAAATAAGCGGTGTAAATGGCACCCATAATAGCCAAAGGCACGGCAACCATCATGGCATAAAATGCGGCTTTTAATGTACCAAACACTAAAGGCGTTAAACTCATTTTAGGTTCAAAATCATTACTGGAGGAAGAAGACTGCCAAATATAATCGGGTCGGGGATAACTTTCGTACCACACTTCCTGCCATATTGAACTAAACGAGACATCAGGATGTTCATTTCTAAGCTGCCAAAAACCTATTTTATTATCGTCTGACTGCAATAAAAATCCATTCGCTCTAGGCGACAAGGCTAATGCAATAGGTGCAGCCCTCGTTACCTGCTCTTTAATCAACTGTCGCTCAGCGGTTGAATGATAAACCCCCATTACGCCTAAACTATCGACTGTGATAAACCCTTTGCGGCGTTGTTCCGCATTAATAGCAACAACCGCAGTATCTGAAACCTTAAATGTCCTTAGGTTTTTCATCACCAGCTGATTTTTATCACCCCGGATCATAGTCCATTGCGACACAAACCCTTCATTGTCCGCAATTAACAATGAAATCTCTCCATTCAAAAAGGTTATCTGAGTGATCTGTTTAGCCTTATCAATCACACTTAGGTGTTGTAATAATTTAGGGTGCTGTTTATCAGCCAGGCTATAAATAGTTAAGCCCCCGTCTTTTCCAGCTAAATACAGCAAGCGTTGTTCTTTATCAAGTAACAGATAGTCAATGTTCACAGTAATTGAATCTAAAACCACCGTACTCTGCTCGAATGTTGCCTCATCATCAAATAATGACTCTTCTTTTTCATAATAACTTAAAATAATACGATTACTGCGCGTTTTTGCCACGATGGTAATCATATCTTCATCGACTCTGACAGACACTTTTTCTAAAGCGCTAGCTTCTTCATCAACAACCAATGCATCACGACCCAGGGGATACTCTATTTTAGGACGAATTAAACGAATATCATTCGGATAACTGATTTTATACGCATGTTTAGCAACTACCGCACGTCCATCAGACAAACCATAAATCACCACACCATTGGTCGCAGTCCCTCTGGAAAAACTTGTTATTTCCGTGCCTTCCGGGATAGCTAGCGCTTCCGTTAAAACCACTTTTCCTGTTTCAACAGCAAAAAATACGGCTTTACCTTGATCGGTAAAGCGTACCGCAATTTCATTTTGCTCTTCCATTGCCAGCAACACGGTTTTACCCGCACTGAGTTCGGGTACATCATATTTTACAACTGCTGTAACTTCTGCCGATTCAAATAATGGCAGCACGACATATAACAAGTAAAAGAAAATAACTACAATGGCAGCAATCACGCTTAAACCACCAAAAATCACGCCTTTACCCGCGATACTATCTTTAACAAGTCGCCATTTCTGGTATCGAATTAAACCGCTTTGTTGTAATAACGAAGGCGTTTTTTTATTTATATTTTCAGTCATTCG
>CAYMPX010000017.1:9323-18618 GCA_964392135.1 uncultured Methylomarinum sp. | reverse complement strand
CAAGGGCTATGTGCATTTCCCATCTATGAGTCAAGGGGCCATGCCATTTGGGTGGCCCGAAACCAAAGGCCATTAGGGCGTGCCGCATGGGCGCTGAAAAATGGATGCTTTAAGGAGAATGATATGAATTTCGAGAAATTCACCGAGCGCTCAAAGGGCTTTGTGCAGGCCGCGCAGACGATTGCACAACGCGAAGACCACCAGCGGTTTTTGCCCGAGCACCTGCTGAAGGCGCTGCTGGATGATGACCAAGGCATGGCAGGCAACCTGATAAAATCGGCAGGGGGAGACCCGCGCATTGCGCTGGCGGCGGTGGATGCTGCATTGGGGAAGCTGCCAAAGGTCGAGGGCGATACACAGCTTTATATGGACGGGCAAACCAGCAAGGTGCTGGGCGAGGCCGAGAAAATTGCCAAAAAGGCGGGCGATAGTTTTGTGGCCGTGGAGCGGCTGCTGACCGCGCTGGCGATTGTGAAATCAAAGGCTGCTGATGCTTTGAGCGATGCGGGCGTGAATGCCCAATCGCTGAACGAGGCGATTAACAAAATTCGGGGTGGGCGCACGGCGGATAGTGCCAGTGCGGAAGACACTTACGAGTCACTGAAGAAATTTGCGCGCGACCTGACGGAAGCGGCGCGGGAAGGCAAGATTGACCCGATTATTGGGCGTGACGAGGAAATTCGCCGCACCATGCAGGTGTTGACGCGCCGGACCAAGAATAACCCCGTGCTTATTGGCGACCCGGGCGTGGGTAAAACCGCGATTGCCGAGGGCTTGGCCTTGCGGATTGTCAATGGCGATGTGCCGGATTCGATTGCCGGAAAAACCCTGATGTCGCTCGATATGGGCGCACTGATTGCGGGCGCAAAGTATCGTGGCGAGTTTGAGGAGCGCTTGAAGGCGGTGCTTAAAGAGGTGACCGATGCCGATGGCGATATCATCTTGTTTATTGACGAGCTGCACACGCTTGTGGGCGCGGGCAAGGGGGATGGCGCGATGGATGCCAGCAACCTGCTAAAGCCTGCCTTGGCGCGGGGCGACCTGCACTGTGTGGGGGCGACCACGCTGGATGAATATCGCAAATATATCGAGAAAGATCCGGCCTTGGCGCGGCGTTTTCAACCTGTGCTGATCGAGGAGCCAACGGTGGAAGACACCATCAGCATCCTGCGCGGCATCAAGGAAAAGTATGAGCTGCATCACGGGATCAGGATTAGTGACGGGGCTTTAGTGGCCGCCGCAACCCTTTCAGACCGCTATATCACCGACAGGTTTTTGCCAGACAAGGCGATTGACCTTATGGACGAAGCCGCCAGCCGATTGCGGATGGAGGCCGATAGCAAGCCCGAAGAGCTGGACACAATTGACCGCGAGATCCTGCAAAAGCGGATTGAGGCGGAGGCCCTGAAGAAAGAGACTGATCAGGCCAGTAAAGACCGGCTTGAAAAGCTGGAGCGTGATTTGGCGCGCTTGCAAGAGGAATCTGACGAGCTGACCGCGCGCTGGCAGGCCGAGCGTGACAAGCTTGCGGGGGCGCGTGATATTAAAGAAGCGCTGGAGCAGGCGCGGGCGCGGCTGGACCAAGCCAAGCGCGAGGGTGACCTTGCCAAGGCGGGGGAGCTTTCTTACGGGGTTATCCCCAAGCTTGAAAAAGAGCTGGCCGAGGCGGAGGCAGCCGAGGAAAATGACGTGATGGTTGAAGAGGCCGTAACGGCTGAACATGTGGCCGGTGTTGTGGCCCGTTGGACAGGTATTCCGGTGGATAAAATGCTGGAAGGCGAGCGCGATAAGCTGCTGCGCATGGAAGAGGAGCTTGGCAAGCGGGTGATCGGGCAGAGCCAAGCGGTGAAGGCCGTGGCCAATGCCGTGCGGCGCTCTCAATATCTGGTGTTTGATCAAGTTTCAATGCACACCCACATAAACTCCCTGCTAAACCATCTTGGCGAATTTCTTCATCCATTGCCAAGGTAAAACTATCGGCAATGTTAAGTGTTGCAATAATGTCTTTTTTTGACCCACTCATCCGTTCTTATGCCTTAAAATCCATTGCTCTAATGCATTAAATGTTTGTACGTTATCGGGTTCAATTTCTGTATCGGGTAAGCTGATGTCATATTCATCTTCAATAAACATAATGAGGCGCATAATTCCCATGCTGTCCAGTCCTGCTTCTAATAAATCATCAAGGTCATTGAATTGCTCAGGCGCTGCGACAAAAATAAGTTCTTGAAATATAAAATCGCGTAGTTTCTTTTTCATTCGTTTTATAAGCTATAATTTGCAGGTTTTTTTAGATTTGATCCATTTAAAGCAAAATTATAGCGCATAATGATGAACAGATTGCTAGAGTTAAGGCGACAATGATGGCAGAAAAGAAACATGTCATTGTTATTGGAGCAGGACCAGCAGGTAGTGTGGCAGCTACCTTGTTACAAAATAAAGGGCATCAGGTAACTATTATTGAACGGGATCAGTTTCCACGCTTTAGTATCGGTGAAAGTCTGTTACCACAATGTATGGATTTTATTAAGCAAGCAGGCATGTTAGACGCAGTGCGTGCAGCCGGGTTTCAATTAAAAAGCGGTGCTGTGTTTATTCATAAAGAAAAATACGCTGAATTTGTTTTTTCTGACAAATTTACCACAGGGTTTGATTCTACCTTTCAAGTGCAACGGGATAGGTTTGATACACTCTTAGCGGATGAAGCTCAACGCATGGGCGTGAAAATCCGTTGGCAGCAAGAAGTCATTGATGCTGATTTTTCAGCTGAAAAACCATTGTTAACTATTAAATATAACGACAATAGGTATCAAATTGAAGCCGAATTTGTTTTAGATGCCAGTGGTTTTGGTCGCGTATTACCGCGTTTGTTAAATTTGGAAAAGCCCTCTGATTTTCCTTGTAGACAATCATTGTTTACTCATATTGAAGATGCGATTGATTGCTCTCAATATGATCGTAATAAAATTCGTATTATCGTACATCCTGAACATAGTGATGTCTGGTATTGGTTAATTCCTTTTAGTAATGGTCGCTGTAGTTTAGGTGTGGTGGCTAAACCTGATTTTTTGCAAGCTATAGGGGGTGATCATAAACAGGTATTTGCTCAATTAATTGCTCAAGAGCCCTCATTAGCCAGGTTATTGGAACATGCAATATTTGATACACAGATCAACACTCTAAAAGGCTACAGTGCCAATGTTACTTCACTGTATGGTAATGGCTATGCTTTGCTAGGTAATGCCGGTGAATTTTTAGATCCCATTTTTTCATCAGGTGTTACTATTGCCATGAAATCTGCTAGCTTAGCGGCAGAGGTACTGGATAAACAGTTAAACCAGCGCCCCGTCGATTGGCAACAGGAATTTGTAGAACCTTTGCAAAAAGGCGTAGAGACATTTCGCACCTTTGTTAGTGCATGGTATGAGGGTAGTTTTCAAGATGTGGTGTTCTACGAGCAACAACAAGATAATATTAAAGCCATGATTTGCTCGATTTTAGCAGGTTATGTTTGGGATGAAAAAAACCCTTATGTAAAAAACGCGAGAACTCGATTAAAAGCTCTTGCTGAATTGTGTGGTGAATCGTAACGCTGTATGAAATATTATTTAAATGATTTAGCCATGCTTTCAGCGGTGGGGAATAATCGTAATGAAATTCTACAGCGTTTGCAAGCAGGTGACCGTTCTGGATTAGTATTGAGCGAAAAATTTCATAATAAACCGATGTATGTGGGTGAGGTACAAGCGGAATTACCCCTTATTGATAGTCAATACAGGGTTTATGATTGCAAAAATAATCAGTTGTTATTGGCAGCATTGGCTCAGATACAAGATACTGTTAATGTTATGATTAATCGCTTTGGTGCAGATAGAGTCGGTGTGGTTATCGGAACCAGCACATCAGGTGTTCGTAACACCGAATGTGCATTGGCATCCGTTGCTAAACATAATGTAAAACCTGAGCAGTTTCATTACAAACAACAACAATTAGCCGGTGGGGCAGACTTTTTAGCGCACTATTTAGGGCTTAAAGGTCCCGCTTATGCAATTTCTACCGCCTGCTCATCCAGTGGTAAAGCCTTTGCCTCGGCTCGTCGATTAATCTCATTAGGGCTTTGTGATGCGGTAATAGTGGGTGGCGCAGATAGTTTATGTCAATTTACCATGCATGGTTTTGATGCCTTGGCATCGGTATCAACCGGGCTATGTAAACCGTTTGGAGCGCAGCGTGATGGTATTAATTTATCTGAGGCTGTCGCGTTATTTGTTATGAGCACAGAACAAGGCCCTGTAGAATTGCAAGGTATTGGTGCCAGTAGTGATGCCTATCATTTTTCTGCGCCGGATCCAGAGGGTGGGGCAGTTATATCGGCGATGGAAATGGCATTATCTGAAGCAAATAAAACAGCCGCAGAGATTGATTATATCAACCTACATGGTACAGCCACACCTTTAAATGATGCGATGGAAAGTAAAGCGGTGAACCATGTTTTTAATGATGTGGTTGCAGTAAGTTCTACTAAAGGCATGACAGGACATGCATTAGGTGCTGCTGCCGCACTTGAACTAGGAATATGCTGGATGTTATTAACAGAAAATGATGCACAGGGTTTATTAATCCCTAATATTAATGACGATGTGATAGATAAAAGTTTGCCTGCATTAAATTATGTAAAACAAGGACAAAAATCAGGACAAGCCATTAACTTTTGTCAAAGTAACTCTTTTGCCTTTGGAGGCAATAATATTTCGCTGATTGTGGCGCGCTCATGATTGATATAAACGTGGCTGACATCTTACCGCATGATGGCAAAATGGTTTTGCTCGATAGTGTGCTGGAGTATGACCAGGAATCTTTGACCGCCGAGCTTACAGTGCGGAATGATAATTTGTTTGGTGATGGAAAAACAGTTCCCGCCTGGTTAGGTATAGAGTATATGGCACAAACTGTAGCGGCGCATGGCGGAATGATGTGTTACCTTGCCGGCAAGCCCATTAATCCTGGTTTTTTATTAGGCTCACGTCGTTATATTAGTAATATCTCAGATTTCACCGTCGGCACACATTTAACGGTAAAGGTTAAACGATTAATTGAAGACCAGGGGTTAGCAGTGTTTGCCTGTCAGATTCTGGGGAATGGCATAGATATATCTGCAAAACTCAATGTCTATCAGCCTGATAAATCGGAGAATAAAATAATAAATAAATTGCAGGAGCATCCGCTTTAAAAAATGAATAAAACAGTATTAGTAACAGGCTCTAGCCGAGGCATAGGAAAGGCAATCGCTTTATACTTGGGAAATAAAGGCTATGATGTGGTTGTCCATTGCCGAAGTAAACGCGTAGAAGCAGATGAAGTAGCGAGTGAAATTAGCGCAATGGGGCAATCAGCCAGAGTCTTGCAATTTGATTTATCAGATCGTCAGCAATGTGCTGAACAGTTGAACCAGGATGTTGAACAACAGGGTGCGTATTACGGCGTAGTCTGTAATGCCGGTATTTCAGCTGATAATGCTTTTCCTGCATTAACCGGAGAACAATGGGATTCAGTGGTACATACTAATTTAGATGGTTTTTATAATGTCTTGCACCCATTGATTATGTCTATGATCAGACGACGTAAAGCCGGGCGTATTGTGACTTTGTCATCGGTTTCCGGTGTCATGGGGAATCGTGGGCAAGTCAATTACAGTGCAGCGAAGGCAGGCATTATAGGGGCAAGCAAAGCTCTCGCTTTGGAATTAGCAAAACGAAAAATTACTGTAAACTGTGTTGCTCCCGGCCTAATAGACACAGAAATGCTAGAAAAATTACCATTAGAAGATATTAAAAAAATGATTCCACTTAGACGTGTTGGTATGGCGAAAGAAGTTGCAGCAACCGTCAGTTTTTTATTATCTGACGATGCAGCCTATATCACCCGCCAGGTTATTTCGGTTAACGGCGGGTTGTATTAATGAGGCGTGTGGTTATAACCGGAATGGCAGGGCTTACCCCCATAGGCAATGATTGGGAAACAGTTGCACAAAACCTTAAAACACAAACCACAGGCATTCAAACAATGGATGACTGGGATAAATATGAAGGCTTAAACACTCGGTTAGCCGCTCCGGTTGATTTTACCCGACCCAAACATTACAGCCGCAAACAAATCAGGGGCATGGGCAGAGTCGCTATGTTGGCAACCTATGTGACTGAATTAGCATTGCTTGATGCGGGATTATTAAATGACCCTGTTTTAAATAGTGGAAAAATGGGGATAGCTTATGGCAGTTCCTCAGGCAGTTTTGACGGACTGATCGACTTTACCAAAATGCTACTGAATAATGATAAAGGTAGCTTAAATGCAACCTCTTATATTCGGATGATGGGGCATACCTGTCCCGTCAATATAGCGCTACATTTTGGTATTAATGGACGTATTATTCCCACATCCAGTGCATGTACTTCAAGTAGCCAAGGGATAGGCTACGCGTATGAAAGCATTAAATATGGTATGCAAACACTTATGGTTGCAGGTGGCAGTGATGAACTATCCGCCTCGCAAGCTGCTGTTTTTGACACCCTGTTTGCAACCAGTCTGCGTAATGATGAACCGAATAAATCCCCCAGACCCTTTGATAAAGACCGTGATGGCCTGGTAATAGGCGAAGGGGCTGGCACTTTTATACTGGAAGAAAGACAACATGCACTCAGTCGTGGCGCGCATATTTACGCAGAAGTTGTAGGCTTTGGCACAAACTCTGATGGTTTACATGTTACTCAGCCAGACAGTGACAGTATGCAAATAGCAATAAAGTTAGCCATGCAAGATGCCCAGTTAGATGCTAAGGAAATTGGCTATATCAGTGCGCATGGCACATCGACAGAGCGTGGCGATATTGCAGAAAGCCAGGCAACCGCTGCTATTTTTGGCAATAAAACGCCTATTAGTTCAATGAAAAGTTACACCGGGCATACGTTAGGCGCTTGTGGCATCATAGAGGCATGGTCAGCAGTTAATATGATGAATGAAGGCTGGTTCCACCCAACCGCCAATTTAGATAATATTGATCCTCAATGCGCAGTGTTAGATTATATTAAAAACAATATTCGCAAGCTGGAATGTGACTATGTAATAAGCAACAATTTTGCCTTTGGCGGGATTAATACGTCATTGATTTTTAAGCAGGTTTAAGTCTTCTTGCGATATAAAAAAATCGAGTTGCCTTGACCTATCTTCCATTTATGCGCTTATAGGATGATTTTATGATGAGTTTTGTAGCTTTTTTAGCAAATTCTTATGAATAAAAGCTGCAAAATCTTCAATATTCTCGTAATTTTGCCTTTGAGAAAAATCGACTATATTTTTAACTAACGCTTTGGTTTCAGCTATTTCACTATGTGAGCGACCACAACCACTACAATGTGAGCCATCTTCAGTACATAAATCTGAAATGCAAGGGACAAATTTCATCATAAATCTCCTAATTTATTAGCCTTGTTTATAAATCATGTTGTATATTTTAAACCCAAGTATCGACGCAGATAATAAAAGGGTTATTGAATTAGCAAAAATAATAGCATAGTCAGCTTTTTGAATACCATAAATTAACCAGAGCAGTACGCCGACAGTAAATAAACTGTACATGCTTAAAGAAAGGGAATGGGTATCTCTGGTTTTTAGGGTCAATAGCGCTTGTGGCAAAAAAGAAGTGGTGGTCAAAAATGCCGCACAATAGCCTAAAATTTCGGTTACGCTCATGGTGTCCTGAAAAAAAGAGAAAGAGAGAGGTATTAGATGCTTATTGGCGCAAGCTGTAGAGCGGACTAAAGTCCGCTCTACTTATTTTGCTGTTTTAGCCTGCTGCAATACCTGCGATATTATAACCTCCATCAACATAAGTAATTTCACCGGTAATGCCTGATGCTAAATCAGAGCATAAAAATGCCGCTGCATTGCCTACTTGTTCAATGGTTACATTTTTCTTCATTGGCGCGGTATCTGCCGCTTTACTCAACATGGATCTAAAGTTATTAATGCCTGCTGAGGCTAATGTTCTGATCGGTCCTGCAGAAACAGCGTTAACACGAATGCCTTCTTCGCCTAGCGCTGCCGCCATATAACGTACATTTGCTTCCAGGCTGGCTTTAGCAACGCCCATGACATTGTAGTTAGGGACTGCTCTTTGAGCGCCTAAATAACTTAATGTTAATAATGAGCCGTTACGACCTTGCATCATGCTTCTACCGGCTTTTGCTAATGCAGTAAAGCTGTAAGAGCTAATATCGTGAGCAACAGAGAAATTTTCTCTAGTCGTTGCGTTAACATAGTCACCGTCTAACGCGTCACGAGGCGCAAAAGCAACAGAATGTACAATACAGTCTAAACCATCCCAATGATTGGCTAATTCAGTAAAAACATGGTTGATTTGCTCATCATTTGAAACATCCAATTCTACGGTGATGTTAGAGTCGCATTCACCAGCCATTTTAATGACGCGCTGTTTCAGCTTTTCATTTTGATATGTAAATGCGAGTTCAGCGCCTTCACGGCGCATGGCTTGGGCAATTCCCCATGCAATTGACTTGTTACTAGCCAAACCGACAATAAGAACTTTTTTCCCCTGCATAAAACCCATTTTTCATCTCCCGATGTGTTTGTTTGTTAGAATAGCAGAAAGTATACCCTGCCCAGTCATTTAATTCGATAGCTAAGACATGGAACAAAAAATAAAACGTACTTTATTTATGGCTATTTTGATACTGCTTTTAAATAGTTGCGATATTTCTCAGTTGAATAACCCTTATTCAGAAAATGAGGACGGTTTATCTATTTTATATTCATCCTTTTCGGAACGACCTAAACATTTAGATCCGGCGGTTGCCTATAGCTCAAATGAATATGGTTTTATCGGGCAGATTTATGAGCCGCCTTATCAATATCATTATTTAAAAAGACCTTATCAATTAGAACCGTTAACCGCGGTTAAACTACCTACCGTTGAATACTTTAATGCGCAGGATAAAAAGCTTGTAGGAAAGTTTGCTGATAATGAGGTGGCGTATACCGATTATCGTATTAAAATAAAGCCAGGCATTAACTATCAGTATCACCCGGCATTCGTTGCTAGCAATCGAAGTTTAAATCAACTTGAGGTTAATAAAATCAATACACTAACGGATTTTATCAAGCAAGATTTCAGGGAGTTAGTGGCAGCAGATTATGTTTATCAAATTAAACGTTTAGCCGATCCTAAAGTGCAGTCACCTATTGCTGAAATTATGAAACATTATATTGTGGGTTTTGATAG
>CAYMPX010000017.1:0-9223 GCA_964392135.1 uncultured Methylomarinum sp. | reverse complement strand
AAGTGCAGTCACCTATTGCTGAAATTATGAAACATTATATTGTGGGTTTTGATAGCTTTTCCATGCAAGTGGCAAAAATGGATAGAACAGCTATAAAATCACTGTCTATATCGGGTGTTGAGGTATTAAGTCGTTATCAGTATAAAATCAGGATAAAAGGAAAATACCCACAATTTAGATTTTGGTTAGCCATGCCTTTTTTTGCGCCTATGCCATGGGAGGCGGATGTGTTTTATCAGCAAAAGGGCTTAAAAGATAAAAATATCACACTGGATTGGTTCCCTGTAGGTACGGGTCCTTATTTTTTAGCAGAAAACAATCCTAATCAACGTATGGTTTTGATTAAAAACCCCTTGTATCATGATGATTTTTATCCTGCTACGGGTGAACCAGAGGATAAAGAAAAGGGTTTACTGAAGGATGCGGGTAAACAATTACCTTTCATAGATAAAGTTGTTTATACGTTAGAAAAAGAAACGATTCCCTATTGGAATAAATTTTTGCAAGGTTATTATGACGCTTCGGGTATTTCGTCTGATAGTTTTGATCAGGCAGTACAGTTTTCGGGTTCAGGCAATGCACAACTTACGGATGCAATGACGGCTAAAGGCATACAGTTACAAACGGCAGTAACCAGCTCGATTTTTTATATGGGATTTAATATGTTGGATTCTGTTATCGGGGGAGATTCTGAACGAGCGAGAAAACTACGCCAGGCAATATCTATTGCATTGGATTATGAAGAATATATTGCCATTTTTATGAATGGTCGTGGCGTACCTGCTCAAGGATTGTTGCCTTCCGGGATTTATGGGCATGTAGACAGTAAAGCAGGGATGAACCCGATTGTCTATGACTGGCGTAACGGGAGATATCAACGTAAACCCATTGAAGATGCCGAAAAGTTAATGAATGAAGCGGGATATAAAGCAGGTGTTGATCCGGCAACGGGAGAGGCTTTAGTTCTGTACTTTGATACAACCTCTGTCAGCATTGATGATAGACCTCGAATGAATTGGTATCGTAAACAATTTGAAAAATTAGGTATTAAATTAGTGATTCGTCCCACCGATTACAACCGATTTCAAGAAAAAATGCGTAATGGTAGCGGTCAGTTATTTGTTTGGGGCTGGAATGCAGACTATCCTGACCCAGAGAACTTCTTTTTTCTCTTATACAGCCCTAATGGAAAAATGAAGCATGGGGGTGAAAATGCGGTTAATTACCATAATCCTGAGTTTGATCAATTATTTGAACAAATGCGTAATATGGATAATAGTGAACAGCGTTATCACATTATTCAACAGATGCAAACGATTGTCAGGCAGGATGCGCCTTGGGTTTTCGGTTTTTATCCCAAAACATTTTCTTTGTTTCATAGCTGGTATAAAAATATAAAGCCTAATTTAATGGCAAATAACCGATTGAAATACACCCGGATTGACGCAGCAACCCGGGCGGATAAAAGAGAAAAATGGAATCAAGCCGTTTTTTGGCCACTGTTATTAGCATTGTTGTTTCTTATCTTGTTATTTATTCCTGCCGTTAAAGCGTTTAAACAACGTAGCAGAGAAACCTTGAAATGATTTTTATAAAACAGTTTGGCATTGATTTCAGGAATCGACATGTTTCGACAACTTTGGGGCGCGGATCTTTAGTCCGCCTTTTATAATGCAGGCTAAAGACCTGCGCCCCGTATTAAGGTGCATAGATTATTTTCCTTAGTTTAAGTTAATTTATTATGATTCAATATATTATTCGTCGTTGTTTGTATGCACTGCCTTTATTAATGGGAGTCAATATACTGACCTTCATATTATTTTTTGTGGTGAATAGCCCTGATGATATGGCGCGTATGCAATTAGGACAAAAACATGTAACGGAACAAGCCGTGCAAAACTGGAAACATCAACAGGGTTATGATTTGCCTTTATTGTGGAATCCACAAGCAGAAGCGAATGAAAAATTAACAAAAACCATTTTTTATCAGAAATCGATGGGCTTGTTTTTATTTGATTTTGGATTGTCAGAGAGTGGTCGGAATATTGGTGCGGATATTAAACAACGCATGTGGCCCAGTTTAAGTATTGCTTTACCTTCATTGATTGTCGGTTTGTTGGTTAATATTTCAGTGGCATTGATGATGGTGCTGTTTAGGAACAGCTATTTGGAGTTTGGCAGTATCGTTTTATGTGTAGTGTTAATGTCCATTTCATCCTTGTTTTATATTATTGGTGGTCAGTTTTTTATTGGTAAATTACTTAAATTAGTGCCTATTTCGGGTTATGACACAGGACTTTCCTCGATTAAGTTTTTAATTCTTCCTGTGTTGATAGGTGTGGTTTCTGGTATAGGTTCGGGGGCTAGATGGTATCGAACCTTATTTTTAGAAGAAGTGGAAAAAGATTATGTCCGTACTGCGAGAGCAAAAGGCTTAACTGAAACGCAGGTGCTATTTAAACATGTATTAAAAAATGCCATGATTCCAATCTTGACAGGGGTTGTTGTGGTCTTGCCCTTGTTATTTATGGGAAGTTTGATTATGGAATCTTTTTTCAGTATCCCGGGTTTAGGTAGCTATACCATTGATGCGATTAACCGCCAGGATTTTGCTATCGTCAGGTCTATGGTTTTTTTAGGCTCAGTCTTATATATATTGGGCTTATTGCTGACAGATATTTCTTATACCTTTGTTGACCCAAGGGTTAGATTAACTTAGTCACTACCATGGCATTTACCTATACATTAGCGCTTTCCCAGGCAAAACTACAAAAAAAAATATCAGCCATGATGCCTATGGTAAAAGAGAAATACTTTGTTAGTGTGATTTTATCCAAACCCGAAGTAAGTCTAATTGAGGGATCCAGTAAAATAGGTGTTTTTACGCATATTGAAGTCGTTGTACCTAAAGGGATAAAAGGGAGTGGGCGGGTTAAATTAACGGGAACTTTAAGTTATAAAGCAGAGACTTATGAGTTTTTCTTTAAAAACCCGATAATAGAAAAATTAGAAGTAGATAAACTTTCTGATATATACACGGGTAGTGTTAAAAAAATCATTCAATTAGTGGCAAGAAAAATACTGGCAGTTCGTCCTATCTATCAATTAAAAGATGACAAGGTAAAGCATAAAGTTGCAAAATCCATGTTGCAGTCAGTTTCAGTTAACAATAAAAAACTATTACTCGAATTAAAAGTGCTCTAAACGATACTCGGCATCCTGGCGCTTAGAGTCAATAATACCCGCTCCTTAACCGCTTATATTTAACAGAGGTTTCTAACTTAATGATTATTCTATGGACAGATGCACTGATTTACCTGTTGGTATTTGTTATTTTGAGTGCAGGTTTTTTAATCAGTAAAAAGCCACAGTTGCAACGGCCTTTAAAGAAAATAGCCAGAAGTAAAGTGGGCATGATCTCTTTTTTGGTATTGGTTTTCTTTGTCATTATTGGTTTGTTAGATTCAGTGCATTTTAAAGCAACAGATACTCGAACACATGAGATTATCAGTGTATTGGACTATTGGGCAAAACCTTTAAGAATGCAGAGTGAAAAAACCTATTCAGCGCCTTTTTCTGCTTATCTATACAGTAAAGAAACCATGATGCTGGCAAGTGGGGAGCAACAATGGGGATATCCTCGTTTGAAATACGGTGGCTCTCATTTGCAAAATCCCGAACGGGATGGATTTAACGATGCGTTATCTAAAGCAGCCATAGGTTTTGTAAAAGGTGCAGGGTTAGTTATATTATTCATGCTGCTGTTATGGCGTTTTTTACATGATAGGCATAAACACTTGTTAACAGGATCAACGGCAAAAGCCGTGTGGTTTACTGTATTTTTATTGGTCTCAATGTCTTATATGCTGGTTTATTTATCCAGTTATTATCATGTATTAGGCACAGACAAAGTCGGAGAGGATGTGTTTTATCAGGCAATCAAAAGCATTCGTACAGGGTTGGTAATTGGCTCGTTAACAACCCTGATCATGTTACCTCTAGCGATTGTTTTTGGCATTATGGCCGGTTTTTTTAGAGGCTGGGTGGACGACGTTATTCAATATGTATACACCACGCTTAATTCCATTCCTGGCGTGCTATTAATTGCGGCTTCAATCCTGATGGTACAAGTGTATATGTCCAATCATGCAGAAGACTTTAACAGTCTTATTGTACGTTCCGATATGCGTTTATTATTTTTATGTTTAATACTCGGTGTGACCAGTTGGACGGGGTTATGTCGCATGCTGAGAGCAGAGACGCTTAAATTACGAGAAATGGAATATGTACAAGCGGCACAAGCGTTAGGCGTCAGGCAAGGCACACTATTAATTAGACATATTTTACCCAATGTCATGCATATTGTATTGATTTCAGTGGTATTGGATTTTAGCTCCCTGGTTTTAGCTGAGGCAGTTTTGTCTTATATTAATATAGGTGTTGATCCAACCACTTACAGTTGGGGAAATATGATTAATGGCGCGCGTTTAGAAATGGCGCGTGATCCTGTGGTTTGGTGGTCTTTATTCGCCTCATTTATATTTATGTTTAGTTTGGTATTAGCAGCTAATTTATTTGCCGATACGGTAAGAAATGCTTTTGATCCTAGACGGGCAGAGCAGGGCGAGTAAATGGATAATAAATTACTGGAAGTAAAAGAACTGACTGTTGCTTTTAAAGATGAAACAGTGGTTAACTCGATTAGTTTTGATCTCTATGCAGGCGAGACCTTTGCATTAGTGGGCGAATCAGGTTCGGGAAAGTCAATTACAGCGCTTTCCGTATTAAGATTATTGCCCTCTAATGCCTATATATCCGCAAGCAACATACTCTTATCTAATGAAAGTTTGTTAACTATTCCTGAAAATGAATTCTGTAAAATTCGTGGTAAACGCATAGGCTTTATTTTTCAAGACCCTATGTCATCACTCAATCCTGTGATGACGATTGGTGAACAAATAGCCGAAGTAATGCAGATTCATTTCAACTATTCTAAACCGGAGATTGCGCAAGCTGTTTTTGAACTACTACAACAGGTGGAAATTCCAGAACCCAGTCGTAGAATTAACGAATACCCTCACCAACTATCGGGAGGGCAAAGACAAAGGGTCATGATTGCTATTGCCTTGGCTGGTAAACCTGATTTATTAATAGCAGATGAACCGACGACTGCTTTAGATGTCACTATTCAAGCGCAAATATTACAGCTGTTAAAAACCATCCAGAAAAAAACAGGTATGGCATTATGGTTGATTAGCCATGATCTTGCCCTGGTGTCAAATATGGCAGACCGTATTGCAGTGATGCAACAGGGAAAGATTGTAGAGACTGATCAGACGCAACGTTTTTTTAAACAGGCGAAACACCCTTATAGCTTAAAATTATTGTCTGCCTTGCCTTCGATGGATAGCTGTATAGGTAAAGAAGTGATAGCTGCTGATAAAGAAGATTGTCTGCTTACAGTAGAAGATTTTAAAGTGTATTACCCTATCCGAAAAGGCTTGTTTAAACGGATAGTTGATTATGTGCGAGCGGTTGATGGGGTGAGTTTTAATTTACCAAAAGGTAAAACACTGGCGTTAGTGGGTGAGTCAGGTTGTGGTAAAACAACTTTGGGTAAAGGTTTGGTTAATTTAATCCAAAGTAGCTCGGGACGCGTACTATTAGACGGGGTTGATTTACTGGCTTTAAAAGGCGAATCATTACGTAAAAAACGCGCTGAAATTCAGATTGTATTTCAAGATCCTTTTTCTTCAATGAATCCAAGAATGCTCGTGGGTGAAATTATTGCTGAAGGTATTAAAGCATTACACCCCGATAGCCGTTTAGCCGATAGACAGCAGAAAATTGCTGATTTATTGCAACACGTTGAACTGCCGCAGTCGGCGGCTTTGCGCTATCCTCATGAATTTTCTGGAGGACAAAGGCAACGAATATGTATTGCCCGGGCGTTAGCAGTTGAACCAAAATTAATTGTATGTGATGAACCAACCAGCGCCCTCGATGTCTCTGTACAAGCGCAAATAATTGACTTGCTTAAACGACTACAAAAACAGCAGGGTATCAGTTATTTATTTATTACGCATGATTTGGCAGTAGTTGCTGAAATTGCAGATGAAGTTGCCGTAATGTATCAAGGGAAAATTATTGAACAGGGCGCAGTGGAAAAAGTATTAATGCATCCAGAGCATCCATATACCAAAACACTTTTGAGTGCCGTACCTGTTATTTCGTCGGATGAAAAAGCAATATAACGTAAAGGATGTTTCTAAACGGATTCATTTTAATTGTAACCAAAGAGAAATATGAAAAATTTAAAAGTAATATTAATGAGTACATCACTTGCCTTTTCTAGTGCTGTTTCAGCCGGTTGGCTTGATTTTTTAAACCAGGCGGATAATGCGGCAGAAACGGTACAAAACACAACATCAACAATTAAAACGATAAATAATGCAAGGCAAAATGCACAGGCAGTTGCGCAAGTGAGTTTAGTTGATACCTTAGTCAAACAATTAGGCGTAACATCAACACAAGCAACGGGAGGTTCTGGCGCATTATTTCAAATAGCCAAAGCTAAAATGACAGAATCCGCATTTAGCCAATTAAGTCAATCGATTCCAGAAATGAATGGAATATTAGCGGCAGCCCCTAAAACACAAACTGCCTCTGCAACAAATAATTTATTAAGTGGATTAGCCGCTGCAAGTGGAAATAGTACATTGATAAATGCAGCATCTTTAGTCAATACATTTCAGAAATTAGACTTATCTAAAGAAATGATAGCTCAGTTCACTCCAATAGTTATTAATTATGTAAAGCAAAATAGTGGGGAAGTGACAGCAAATTTATTACAGGCAGCGCTTTCCGGGCTTTAAAAATAAATACAACAATAGTAAATATCGGGAAGCAGGTAAGTATTGCCCTCAGCACTATCACTCCGAAGGCGAACCCTGTTAAGTCTATATGACTCTACGGGGTCTTGTTTTTAGTTTTTGTTACAAATTCATCGAGAGGCTTTCCATTTTTTCTTTCTGTCGTTCTTTTTGGCCGCTTTTCGCGCTTTAATTAACTCAAGTTCAATTAGTTCTTTTTCAACCATGCGGGGTAGTTCCAAGGTAATATTTCCAATCGTACCTGCCCGAAACTCAGAAATTAGAATTTTACTGGTTTTTTCAAAATCAACGTGTTTACCCGCTCTTAAACAACCTCGCTTTCGACCAATAGCTTCCATTAAATCGGATTCATTACTGGGAAGTTGTGCAAATTGATAGCGACTCTTAAGTTGCTCAGGGTAATGTTCTAATAAATATTCAGCGATGAAAAAGGCAATATCGCTATAGTCTATCGCAGTATCTTTAATTGCCCCTGTGATGGCTAATCTATAACCACTGTTTTTGTTTTCGACATTAGGCCACAGTACCCCAGGTGTATCGGATAAAATAATATTATCTTTTAGAGTGATGCGTTGTTGACGTTTAGTTACAGCGGGTTCATTGCCTGTTTTGGCAATAATACGATCAGCAAGAATATTGATGATTGTTGATTTACCGACATTAGGTATCCCTATAATCATGGTTTTTATGGTTTTATCTGTGGTGCCTTTCCCTGGAACCATTTTTTGACATAACTGGGTGATGCGTTTGATTTTTTCGGGTTGCTCAGTGGTTAAGGCTAAGGTTTTAACCCCTTGTTCCTGTTCTAAATAATCTTGCCATTGTTGTGTTGCTACAGGGTCTGCCAAATCAGCTTTACTGAGTACTCTAATGCAAGGGGTGTCGCCTCTCAGCGTTGATAACAGAGGATTTTGACTGCTAAAGGGAATGCGAGCATCTAACACTTCAATAACCAAATCAATTTTAGGTAAAACGTCTTTGATTTCTTTGTTGGCCTTGTGCATATGACCGGGGTACCACTGAATTTGCATAATGTTAGTGTTAATTCACTTAGATAAAAAGCCTATTTTATCACGTGAAGTATATAATGCGTTTTGGTTTAAAATGATTTAAGGTTTATGGAAACAGTATTAAGTGCATCACAAGGGACGTTTGATTTACAGCGTTTACCTCAGCGAAAGAATGAAAAACTAAGAGCCTGGGATGCAGCCGATGAATATTTATTGGCGTATCTGTCTGAAAATTTAGCATTAACAGAACCCCGTCAGCTGCTTATTTTAAATGACAGTTTTGGTGCTTTAACGGTCGCTTTAAATAACTGTCAGCCTGTTGCTATTTCAGATTCCTATCTTTCTCAGCAAGCGACTTTACTTAATCTGGCGGCAAATAATATAGATCAAAACGCTGTTGAATTAAGAAATTCACTGGATTGGCCAGAGCAACCGGTTGAGGTGATTTTAATTAAAGTGCCAAAAACTATGGCGTTGCTGGAAGATCAACTCATACGCTTGCAACCTTTATTAAAAAAACAAACCCTTGTCATTGCTGCCGGAATGGTTAAAGCAATGCCCGCCACAGTCTGGAAATTAATGGCGCGCTATTTGGGAGAAACCAAACCTTCTTTGGCGAAGAAAAAAGCACGATTGATTTTTACTGATTTGAATGTTCAGCAAACAGCATTGAAAAACCCTTACCCCGTGGTTTATCAATTAGAAGCGTCTGAATACCGTATTGTTAACCATGCCAATGTATTTTCCAGGGAAAGTTTAGATATTGGTACACGGTTTTTGCTTAAACATTTGCCTGAAAATACGGATGCTAAAGATATTGTCGATTTAGGGTGTGGTAATGGGGTAGTGGGTTTAATGCTGGCAGCCTCTCATCCTTCTTCAATGTTGTATTTTATTGATGAGTCTTATATGGCAGTTGCTTCGGCGAAAGAAAATTTTAATCATGCCTTTGTTGATAGACAAGCTAATTTTTTAGTGGCAAATGGTCTGGCTGAGTTTAGCCCGGAATCAATGGATTTAATTGTGTGTAATCCACCGTTTCATCAACAAAACACCGTAGGGAATCAAATTGCCTTATCATTGTTTAAGCAATCTTATAGGGTGTTGCGAAAAGGTGGTGAATTTTGGGTAATAGGTAATCGACATCTTGGTTATCATCTGGACTTAAAAAGATTGTTTGGAAGCTGTAGTGAAATCGCTTCCAATTCAAAGTTTATTATTTGGCAAGTGATAAAATGAGCAAGAAATCGGCAGTTAGACAAGTAGTATTAGACACGGAAACAACAGGGCTTAATCCCTTGGAAGGTCATCGGATTATAG
>CAYMPX010000016.1:8098-18637 GCA_964392135.1 uncultured Methylomarinum sp. | reverse complement strand
GGTTGCGGGGGGTGATGTTGTTAGCACCATTAAAAAAGGAATTATTGATCCCTCCCTGATTTCTGATTCCAATACCTTTATCTGGTTAATGATGGCTGCATTATTAGCAGCCGCTATTTGGCTTAACATTGCAACCGCATTTAATGCACCCGTTTCTACCACACATTCCATTGTAGGCGGCGTTCTGGGGGCAGGTATTGCTGCGGGTGGTTTTGGTATTGCTAACTGGGCTGCTTTTGGAAAAATCGCTGCCAGCTGGGTTATTTCCCCATTATTCGGGGGGATTATTGCCGCTTCATTTCTTTATTTAATTAAACGAACCATTACCTATAAAGAAGACAAAATAACAGCGGCCAAACGCATAGTACCTCTGCTTATTTCACTTATGGCATGGGCTTTTTCAACCTATTTAATACTGAAAGGTCTTAAAAAAATATGGAAGCTTGATATTCTTACGGCAGGCAGTATTGGTCTTGCCTTTGCAATTCTAGTATTTTTAATTGTAACCCCTCTTATCAAAAGCGCAGCTAACCGACTTGAAAACTCAAAGACCAGTGTTAATACACTTTTTACCCTGCCGTTAATTTTTTCTGCCGCCTTACTTAGCTTTGCACATGGTGCCAATGATGTGGCTAATGCCATTGGACCTCTTGCAGCCATTAATGATGCTGTTTTTAGTTCAGGCATTGCCAAAAAAGCAGTTATTCCTTTATGGGTGATGCTGGTTGGAGCAGGGGGTATTGCGGTAGGTCTGGCTTTATATGGACCAAAACTTATCCGTACGGTAGGCAGTGAAATTACTGAGTTAGATAAAATGCGGGCTTTCTGTGTTGCTATGGCAGCTGCCATTACGGTGATTATCGCCAGTCAATTAGGTCTGCCTGTAAGCTCGACTCATATTGCCGTTGGTGCTATTTTTGGCGTAGGTTTTTTACGGGAATATTTAAAACATAGTAATGCCAAAAGAATTGAGAAAATCAGAGAACACCATGAACACAATGACCCCGGGAAAGTTGAAATCTTATTAAAAGAATTTGAACTTGCCTCCATTGAAAAAAAGGCTAAAATACTTTCAGATCTAAAAGCTAAAAAGGCGAGTACCCGACTCACCGGTAAAGAACGTAAAAGTCTCAAAAAAGTCTATAAACAAGAGTTGGTCAAACGTTCTCATTTATACAAAATAGCAACCGCCTGGATTGTGACTGTGCCTTTATCTGGCGTGTTAGCGGCATTTTTGTTCTTTACTATTCGTGGATTTATGCTGCCTTAGAAACATAATTTGAAATAACAAATATGGTCAGTAGAACAATCTAGATGTACCATGGAATGTTGGATTAACGATTCCGGTGATTTTTGGAATATCAACCATGTTGCTTACCCCATAAACAAGATTTTAATACGCCTTGTTGAATACATCTATGAATACTGCTGGCAAATGATTCATTTGACGCTGGGAGGTCTCATCCGTGCTTTCTAACCATGTTTTACCAATAGTTCCACATATAGTGCGAGCACCCGACATTTAAACTATTACAATGAGAGAAATGATTTTTATTAATAGAGATGTTATTATTTAGCCAATTAATCTACTAAAGCCATTAAGCAATGTCGATAGACACTAAAGCCTCTAGCTATAAAAAAAACGCCCTGGAATTTAAAAGCGCGTCTTTTAGTGTGCCTGTTTTAGTCATCTCCTCCATTGAACTAAAGCAAATTAATGCATTACTCGATGAAAAAATAGCACAGGCACCTGAGTTTTTTAAAAATTCACCTTTATTGCTTGATTTACATGAAATCAACAATGAACAACAGGCTATCGACTTTTCAGCCTTAATCGCCTTATTATATACAAAAAAACTAATCCCGATTGGTATTAGCGGGGGTAATACAGAGCAAAATGACCTGGCAATTGAATTAAATATTCCCCGGCATACATTAAGAACCACTCATTCAGCACATCACCCCGCTATAGAAAGCACGCCGGATCAACCCGTAAATCCCAGGCTTAGCCTTCCAGCGCTAGAAAACAAATTAATTACTCAACCAGTTCGTTCTGGGCAACGTGTTTATGCCAAAGGTGATTTGACTATTTTATCACATGTCAGTGCAGGTGCAGAAATCATGGCCGAAGGTAATATTCATGTCTATGGCGCGCTTAGAGGTCGCGCTTTGGCTGGGGTTCAAGGTAATGTAGACAGTCATATTTTTTGCTCTAGCCTGGAAGCTGAACTTCTTTCTATTGCCGGACATTATAAAACCAGCGAAGAACAAGACCAAATAGCACGCAACACCCCAGTACATATTTTTTTACAAGACCAAGCATTAATTATTAACACTTTGTAGGGATCGAGACTTAAACTCTCCCACTTACCATTCGTAGAGGATAAAAAAATTGGCTCGAATTATTGTCGTAACATCTGGAAAAGGGGGTGTAGGAAAAACAACTACAAGTGCCGCCATTGCCATGGGACTCGCTAAAAACGGTCATAAAACAGCTGTGATAGATTTTGATGTCGGGTTACGAAACCTTGATTTAATCATGGGTTGTGAGCGTCGTGTGGTCTATGATTTTGTTAATGTTATTAATGGCGAAGCCACTCTTCGTCAGGCTTTAATTAAAGATAAACGTTGCAACCAGCTTTATATATTACCGGCATCTCAAACACGCGATAAAGATGCACTCACTAAAGAAGGTGTGGGAAAAATACTGGAAGAGCTATCCAAAGACTTTAAATATATTATCTGTGATTCACCTGCAGGTATTGAACGCGGTGCTAATTTAGCCATGTATTTTGCTGATGATGCCTTTGTTGTGACCAACCCTGAGGTTTCCTCTGTTAGAGACTCTGACCGTATGCTAGGTATTTTATCTAGCAAATCGCGTCGTGCAGAAAATGGGGATGAGCCTATTAAAGAATTTTTATTACTCACCCGCTACTCCCCTAAAAGGGTTAGATTGGGTGAAATGTTAAGCGTTGATGATGTGCAAGATATTCTATCGTTGCATTTACTCGGTGTTATCCCCGAATCCAGATCTGTTTTAAATGCGTCAAACTCCGGGACTCCCATTATACTGGATGAGGAGAGCAAGGCAGGACAAGCTTACAGCGATGTTGTTGCACGTTATTTAGGAGAAGACAAACCTCATCGTTTTATTGACGAGGCAAAACAAAGCCTATTTGGTAAATTATTCAGGAGCAAATAATGAGTCTACTGAACTATTTTCGCTCAACAAAACCTAGTTCAGCCTCTGTTGCTAAAGAACGATTGCAGATCCTGGTTGCTCATGAGCGCGCATCGCGCAATCAACCCTCCTATTTGCCCCAACTTCAACAAGAATTACTGGCTGTAATACAAAAATATGTCAACATTGAAGAAGATGCCATTTCTGTTAACTATGAGCAAGATGATAACCAGGAAATATTAGAACTTAATATTATCCTGCCTGATGAAGAAGACAAATAACTGTCACTGATTTTTTAACTACTATAAAGAGAATAACTATGTCTAATACTATTGGTAATACTGCGGGAAAAATCTGGGAATACCTTGACAAAAATGGTGCGACTAGCGTTTCAAAAGTAACCAAAGAAACCGGGATAAACAAAAACGAAGCACAAAGAGCTATCGGCTGGTTAGCAAAAGAAGATAAGCTTATCTTTGAGATGGAAGGCCGTACGGAATTATTATCCTTGAAGTAATATTGCAGGATACCAGCCCTCTGAGCGATTTACATTATTCAAACCATACCAAGGCTTCTCGTTCCCACCGAGGACGGTGGGAACGCATACGGTGCTTATATCTGGCTCGGTCTGCATTCCCACGCGGGGGCGTCGTGGGAATGCGAAAAGGCTGGTATTTCTACAAATACCAGATAAAAGACTTTCCTCAATACTTATAACAAAAATATTGTAGCCAAGCCCAGGAATGCCATAAACCCTACACAATCGGTTACTGTGGTTAGCAACACCCCCCCTGCCAATGCGGGATCAATGCCCATTTTATCCAAAGCAAGCGGAATACTCGCCCCTGCCAATGCCGCACAAACCAGGTTAATCACCATCGCTGCACCCAACAACACGCCTAAATCCATACTCTGAAACCAAATACTAGCGATAAATGCCACGATAACCGCCCACAATGCCCCGTTAACCACACCAACGGACAACTCCTTAAATAATAACTGGGTGGCGTTGGCATGACTGACCTGACGTAATGCCAAGCCTCTGACCACAAGGGTTAAGGTTTGGCTTCCTGCAATCCCCCCCATACTGGCAACAATAGGCATCAATACCGCTAAGGCAACGATCTCCTGTAAGGTTGCTTCAAATAAACCGATAACCCATGAAGCTAAAAAGGCTGTCACTAAATTAACCCCTAACCAAACGGCTCGACGTTTCGCACTGACCATAACAGGAGAAAACATATCCTGCTCCTCATCCAGACCTGCCATACTCATAATCGAATGATCCGCTTCCTCCCGGATAATACCTACCACGTCATCAATGGTGATACGCCCCATTAATCGTCCATTATCGGCAACGACAGGTGCCGATAGCATTTGACGTTGCTCAAATAATATAGCGACATCGGTCGCAGACATTTGATAACCAATTCCTTTAACATTGGCATCCATTGCATCAGCTACCTTGGTATGCGACCCATTGGTTAATAAATCAGATAATGACAACATACCTAATAAATGATCTGAGCGATCAACCACAATCAAACTATCTGTTGATTCCGGCATGCTTTCACGCTTATGCAGATAGCGCATAACCACATCAAGGGTCACATCCGGTCTTATGGTTAATACATCCAAAGACATTAATCCACCTGCCGTATGGTCATCATAACTTAAGGTCGATTCAAGTCTATTTCGCTCATGTACCCCCATAGACTCCATGACTTCAGAGAGTAACGGTTCAGGCAATACATGCAATAAATCAACCATATCATCTGATTCCAGGTTCTCAGTCGCTTTAATCAGGTCACGTCTATCGGTGATTTTTAATAAGCCCTGCCCCACCTCCGTATGTACTCGAACCAGAATCTCGCCCATCACACTTGGAGGAATAACACCCCATACTTTTACTCTTTGCTCCAGATCTAATGACTCAAGAAGACTTGCTGTTTCTGCCGGGTATAAAGAGTGAACAAGGTTTCTTATCTCAATCTGTGTTCCGTTTTCTAATAGTTCAATAACCCGAACTAATAAATTTCTATTATTTTCTTGCTTTACAGTAGATGATGGCATGAGCAAATGTATGAAAGTAAAAAGGGTTGTTTCGTGAAAAGTCTAATATTATTAATATTTCCAAGTGTAATATGACACAGAGCAAAAACCTCATCATCAATAAACAATAATGCAGGAGTACGCACGGAATAATCTTGATAACTGACACAGGGTTGTTGCTTGTATTCAAATAAAAATCTTTTACAAACGGGTATATTCTTTTCCGATAACCCACTAATGCAATTCTCTGTGCCGGACAATAACATTTAATGCATTCTTTCTAAAATGTGCCACTAATGATTCAACCAGATAGACAGAACGATGCTGCCCTCCTGTACACCCAATCGCAACGGTTAAATAACTCCTGTTCCCTTCTTCAAAGCGGGGCAACCACTTTTCCAGGAACTCACAAATATCCTGAAACAGGATCAAGGCATACCTGGATTCATTCAAAAAGTTAATAACGGGATCATCCTTGCCTGTAAATCCTCTTAAATCAGGATCCCAGTAAGGATTAGGTAAACAACGTGCATCAAATACAAAATCAGCATCAAGAGGAATACCATACTTATAACCAAACGATTGAAACTGTAAAGACAGGTATTTCTCGCTTTTTTTATTCACATGACTTTTAACTAATTCACGTAATTGATACAAATGCGTTCGACTGGTGTCTATGATAATATTGGCATGTTTGAATATTGGCTTTAACATGTCTTGCTCAATTTTGAGCGCCTCTTTTAACGCAATATTCGAATCCGTCAATGGATGCTTACGTCTTGTTTCACTATATCGTTTAAGTAAAACGGTTTCTTCTGCTTGCAGAAATATAACTTCGCAATCAACTCCCTGTTGTCGAATAGCCGCTAAATTCTTTGAAAAAGCAAATAAACTTTCACTTTGGTTCCTTGCATCTATACCTATCGCCGTTTTGTCACACATGACGCTATCCACTAACATCACATCACGTACAAAACTTTCGAGTAAAGTAATCGGCAAATTATCAATGCAATAGTAACCACTGTCTTCCAAAGTATCTAAAACGATACTTTTTCCTGAGCCAGAAAGTCCACTAACAATTAAAAGCTTCATGCTATTCCTGGAAAAAAAGGTAAAAGGTTCTCAGAACAAATCATCAACCTTTTACCTTTATTCGTTGCTATCGATGACTTCCTGTTTTCTCTTTATGCTTGATAATTTGACGATCTAATTTATCAACCATATTATCAATCGCTTGATACATGTCAGCTTGAACATCATAAGCAAATAATTTTGCACCACTCACTTGTACAGTTGCTTCCGCTTTTTGCTCTAACTTTTCTACCGTCAAAATAACATGTACATCTGTTACATTATCAAAATGACGCTTAAGCTTGCTGATTTTCTCTTCAACATGCGCTCTTAATGAACCTGTTACCTCTACATGATGACCTGTTACACTTACTTGCATAAAATAAACTCCTTAATTAAATATATAATGAACCAGCTGTCATAAAAGACGTTTTCTCTGGCTTGACGAAGGGATAGACATCGCTTCACGGTACTTAGCTATGGTACGTCTTGCTATATTGATGCCTTTTTCCTTTAAAAGATCTGACATTTTACTATCACTTAATGGTTTCGCCGGGTTTTCATTTCCGATCAACTCTTGTAGAAATGCCCTGATTGCTGTGGCAGAACATTCACCTCCCCCTTCGGTTGACACATGACTGGAGAAAAAATATTTAAATTCTACTATACCGTTAGGCATGTGCATATACTTCTGCGTAGTAACCCGGGAAATTGTTGATTCATGTAACTCCAACTCCTCGGCAATATCTCTTAACACCATTGGTTTCATTGCAATTGCCCCATGATCAAGAAATGCTTGTTGTTTTTCTACAATACTTTCTGCCACACGCAGTAACGTATCATTGCGACTGTGCAGGCTTTTTATAAACCAGCGAGCCTCCTGTAAATGCTCTTTCATACTGAGGTTTTGTTTACTATTATCCGCCCTTTTGATCATTTTGGAATAACTCAAATTAACGCGTAATTTAGGTGCAATATCAGGATTAAGATTGACTCGCCACTGACCTTTATATTTCCTGACAAAAACATCAGGCACAATATATTCAGATGATACACCTTGTATTTTAGCACCTGGCTTGGGATCCAGTGTTCTAATTAAAGCAACAACCTGTTTTAACTGAATCTCCGACAAGCCGAGTCGCCTCATCAATCGTGCCTGGTCATGTGTTGCCAATAATTCTAAATGTCGTCTCACCAGATCAAGCGCTTCCTGCCTGAAAGGAATAGATTCGGCTAATTGCTGCAATTGAATCATTAAACAGTCCGCAAGGTCTTTAGCAGCCACCCCCACCGGATCAAAATTCTGCACACAATGCAGCACTGCTTCAACCTCATCCAGCTCTAAATCATCCAACTGTCCCTGTAAACCTTGAAAGATATTTTCAATTGAATCACTGATATAGCCATCATCATTAATTGAGTCAACAATAGCCACGGCAATCGCCCTGTCTCGTTCCGAAAGAGATATAAGGTCTAATTGTTGAGACAAGTGATCAAGTAAAGTTTCTGATTTACTATGTTGTATTTCAAATTCTGCGGTTTCAGATCCAACCGAAGAAGCAGGTGCTGAACTTTCATAAACATCTTCCCAATTAGAGTCCACAGGCAATTCATCAGGAAGATCTGTTTGTGAACCTTCACTGCTTATCTCAGTATCCGCTTTACTTTTTGGCTCTTCTTGAGCAGTGACAGCTTCTTCATCAACCTCCAGCATCATATTTGACTCGAGTGCCTGTTGAATTTCTTGCTGTAAATCTAATGTAGATAATTGCAATAACTTGATCGCCTGCTGTAACTGCGGCGTCATTGTTAAATTCTGACCGATTCGTAACTGTAAAGATTGTTTCATTAAATAATAGACCTAAATTGAGCACATACTAAAAATACCTAAAGGCTAAAATTATCACCTAAATACACCTTCCTGACTTCTTCATTGGCAACAATCTCTTGTGTTGTTCCTTCCGCAATAACCTTTCCACCATTAAGTATGTATGCGCGGTCACATATTTCCAGAGTCGCTCTTACTTTATGCTCAGTAATTAATACCCCGATTCCACGCTGTTTAAGATGGGCAATAATTTCTTGCAAATCAATCACTGAAATAGGGTCAACACCGGCAAAAGGCTCATCCAGCAAAATAAATTGCGGGGCTGTTGCTAATGCCCTGGCAATTTCAACTCTTCGGCGCTCTCCACCTGAAAGCCCTAAGGCTATCTGATCACGTAAATGGGTAATACTAAATTCTTCTAATAAATCGTCAATTAATAATTCAGCTTGCCCTTTGGTTAAATCTGAGCGAACTTGTATCACTGCACGTAAATTATCAGCCACTGTTAATTTACGAAAAACCGAAGGCTCTTGAGCCAAATAACCCACGCCTAGTCTTGCACGATAATGCATAGGATAATGGGTAATATTTACCTCATCAAAAAATATTTCACCACCCTCCCCCTTGACCAATCCAACCAACATATAAAAACTGGTTGTTTTACCAGCACCATTAGGACCAAGCAACCCAACAACTTCACCGGTATCAACATGCAGTGATACGCCATCAACAACATTTCGCTTGTTATAGCTTTTAATCAGTTGCTTTCCTGCAAGCCGGGTCATTTATTATCCTGCTGTTTAGCTTTAGGCTTAAATACAGAGTGAACCCTTCTCGCATCTGATGATTTTTCACCCGCTGTTATCAAGGAGTTTTTACTGTCATAAACAATAAGCCTGCTTGCTGAACGACTGTTACCCTGAGAAATAACAGCTTCTTCAATTAGAATCAATTTGTTTTTATCAGGATAAAATTCCCCTGTTAAACCTTCACCATGGATTTCCTCTTTCCCTATCCCGGGCAACTGCTTAAATTTAGCGGGTTTGCCGGTAAAAACCATTTTATCAATCGCGCCATCATGACTATAAACCACCAATTTATCTGACGTAATATGTAAGCTACCCTGTCGGGTCACTACACTGCCGGTATAAATACTGGTTCCTGTTTTATCGTTATAGCTTGCGGTATTGGACTCAATATAAACGGGCTGTTCTGCATCACTTTTAAGCGCCATCGCCCAGTGACTTACTCCCAACAACAGACTAAAAATCAAAAACTTAATTAAATTCATACCGTCCTTTTACTTTCGACAACAATTTTAACCGAACAGGCTCAACAAAAAACGCTTGCATTCCGACACCTTCTGTCCTGTTTATTCCATCAATAACTTCAGTCCACTGATCTGTTTCTGCATAGCCAGTGGATAATACAACCTGTAAATCTCTGCTATTAATTTTAAAAGGTTGACGATGTTCCACACCATCCCGCCGGATAAATACAAGCCCCGTCAACAACAAATGATCGCCATCCGCCTCTAATACCGCCTTTTCTGATGCTATAACCCAGGGCGGTGACTCTGAATTATACAAAGTCATCAGCGGATGATCTAAATGGGTTTTTCCATCATCGCTATAATGAATCATTTTATCGGCAGTCAGTTCATTTTTAACCTTGCCTTGTTTTGTCATTTCTTTTTTATAATACCCCGTACTAAAATAATCAGGACTATGATCTACAAGTTTAACGGGTTCATTGAGCTCTTCCTCGTAAAAGTCAGCCAACAGCCAAGAACTTATCATCAACACAGCCAGAACAAGATAAACTCTATATTGACTAAAAATCATTGCATATAGCTCTGCAATACCTTATCAAAAGTCCCTTGTGCTTTCATAATAAAATCACAAACCTCTCTAACAGCCCCTAAACCACCCGGTGTTTCTGTGCACCAATCAGCATAATCTTTAACCGCAGCATTGGCATCATTAACAGCAATAGATAAGCCCACCCGGGTCATTACTGGCAAATCCAGCAAATCATCACCTACATGAGCGGTTTGTTCAGGTTTTATCCCTAAAGCTTGTATTATTTCATTAAATGCCGCAATTTTATTTTCATGCCCTTGATAAACATACTCAATACCTAGGTTTTTCATCCGCAAAGTCACTGAATTTGATTTACGCCCGGAAATAACCGCAACTTCGACACCTGTTTGACGTAGCAGCTTAATTCCATGCCCATCACGGGCGTGAAAACACTTATATTCTGTTCCCGAATTATCAAAAAACAATCGTCCGTCCGTTAACACGCCGTCAACATCAAGAATCAATAATTTCAGCCCCTTCGCTTTTCTAATTACATCTTGCATCCAATTCCAACTCCAACCTTTAACCTTTAACCTTTAACC
>CAYMPX010000016.1:0-7998 GCA_964392135.1 uncultured Methylomarinum sp. | reverse complement strand
TAATTACATCTTGCATCCAATTCCAACTCCAACCTTTAACCTTTAACCTTTAACCCGCTCTTTAGACTATCCCTGCTCTAACCAAATCATGCATATTTAAAGCGCCTGACAATTTATTCTGTTCATCAACAATTAACAACGCGTTTATCTTTTTTTGTTGCATTACTTTCATTGCTTCTGCGGCTAGAATATCAGATTTAATCGCGGCACAAGAGGCTGTCATCACTTGTGCTATTTTTGTTGTATGTATATCTAAATTCTTTTCTAGCATGCGCCGTAAATCTCCATCGGTAAAAACCCCAATCACCTGATTTTCTGAATCCACAACAGCCGTCATACCTAACTTCTTTTCTGTCATCTCCAGCAAGGCATCACAAACCCATGCATGCTCAGTAATTGATGGAACATCCTTCCCGGAATGCATAACATCACTGACCATTAACAACAATCGCTTACCTAAGCTGCCACCAGGATGAGATAAAGCAAAATCATCTCGAGTAAATCCCTTCGCTTCTAATAGAGAAACAGCCAAGGCATCGCCCATAACTAATGCCGCCGTAGTACTGGATGTGGGAGCAAGGCCTAAAGGACAGGCCTCTTGCGCGACGGCAACATCAATATGAACCGTTGCAAATTTTGCTAATGTTGAATCAGGATTCCCTGTCATTGCAATAAAGGGTACGTCAATACGTTTAATAATAGGCAAAATAGTTAAGACTTCACCTGTTTCACCTGAATTAGACAGCGCCAACACCACATCCTGCGGAGTAATCATACCCAGATCACCGTGACTCGCTTCACCAGGATGCACAAAAAAAGCCGGGGTTCCTGTACTGGCGAGTGTTGCTGCAATCTTTCCGGCAATATGCCCCGACTTTCCCATGCCAGTGACAACCACTCGACCTTTGCAGTTAAGCATTAAATGACAGGCTTGCACAAAGTCATCATTAATTTTAGCTGCTAGCGCAGAAACAGCCTCTGTTTCTGCTTTAATCACAGCCAAACCCAAGGCTTTTAAGTTTTTATCATGCGCATTCATAATTAACTCAGACACTTTGAAAAACAACCCATTGATAACCACAGAAAGCTAAAAATAACCCCCCGCCTTCCCAGCGGTTAATATACCCTGATTTAGTTATCCCATAACCTAACACAAACAAAATCCCAGTCAGACCTAACATTACAGGAAAATCACGGCTAATCACACTTTCAGCCACAGCCCCCGGGGCGATCATCCCTGGCAATGAATACACAGCTAACAAATTATACATATTGGAACCAATAATATTACCGACTGCCAAATCATCTTGTTTTTTTAATACGCTACTAATCGACGCGGCTAACTCTGGCAAACTGGTACCCAGTGCAACAATAGTTAATCCTATCACCAAGTCACTTACCCCAAAAGATTCTGCGATATTAACCGCCGACCAGACTAACAATTGTGAACTGGCTATTAGACCTATTAAACCTAGAACAAAAAACCACCACGATTTTTGAGTTGAAATATCTTCTGGCATCTCGGTAATTAGCTCTTGCTCTAATGGATCGTCCGGAGAATGGTTGTTACGCTGTTTCTTTGCCGCCCAGATTAGCCAGGCTAAAAATGAAAACAACATAAGCAACATGATTATGCCATCGAGTACATCCAGACCATCCAATGTCATAAAATAACAAATCATACTCACAAGCATCAAAACAGGCAGTTCACGCTTGAGTATGCCCGAGCGAAAAGCTAACGGTGAAACAAGTGCTGTCAGCCCCAGAATCAACCCTATATTGGCAATATTAGATCCCAATGCATTACCTATTGCCAAGCCGGCATTCCCCTGTATTGAGGCAATGGCAGAAATCAGTATTTCGGGAGCCGATGTCCCCAGCCCGACAATAGTCAAACCAATCAACAAAGGAGAAACCCCCAATTTACGGGCTATAGATGCTGTGCCGGTCACAAATTTATCAGCCGCAAGCACTAATACAATCAATCCAGCAACCAAGGCAACAAAATCAAGTAACATATAATTTTTTAATACGATTTAATTATGTTTATTATGCCATTTTATACCAGCTCCACCAAAGACCATTTATTCAAATGATTTTACTGGCAACAGCGCAATCCACACAAATAATTCAAGCTTTTGATTTATAAGGATTATGCAACATGACCTTGTAAAAGAGTTTACCCAGTAATGGAGCTGCAAGTCTGGCTCAAAGCAGCTGCTGATTGCTGCCAATGATGTATTCACGCATCCTTATAAATCAATAACCTGTACTCCTGGTTCTAAATACGTCGAATAGATACACAATAGTTTGACTTAAACTATCGTTCTCGGGGAGAATACCCGGTTACCTTATAAAAATATTAAAGCGCATGGATAACAGGGTAAATTCTGACACGACGATTGTTTCTATAGACAAGCTAAGTTTTTCCAGGGGAAACAGAAAAATATTTGATGCTATCTCTCTGGCAATTCCACGAGGGAAAGTCACCGCTATCATGGGGCCCAGTGGCACAGGAAAAACAACATTATTAAAACTTATTGGCGGTCAATTAACACCAGACCAAGGCAGCATTACGGTTGACGGTCAAAATGTCCATCAATTAAAACGTGCTGATTTATACACCCTTAGAAAACGCATGGGCATGCTTTTTCAAAGTGGAGCGTTACTGACTGACATCAATGTCTATGACAATGTCGCACTACCATTAAGAGAACATACGGCACTCAATGAATCAATGATTCGAACACTGGTGCTAATGAAATTACATGCGGTCGGTTTGCGAGGCGCCAGAGAACTGATGCCAAATGAATTATCAGGTGGCATGGCAAGGCGAGTTGCCCTTGCCAGAGCCATTGCACTTGACCCGATGATGATTATGTATGATGAGCCTTTTACAGGACAAGACCCTATTTCATTAGGCACTCTGGTCAAACTGATTAAAGAATTAAATAATGCACTGGGCTTAACCAGCATTATTGTTTCACATGATGTTGAAGAAACAGTTGCTATTGCGGATTACATTTATATATTATCTGAGGGCAGAATTGCAGGGCATGGCTCACCAGAACAAATAAAATCATCGGATTCCGAATGGGTGCAACAGTTTATGAACGGTCATTCGGACGGTCCGGTACATTTTCACTATCCAGCAACGGATTATCAAAAAGATTTACTTAATTAATGACCCATTTTTTTCAAAAATTAGGCAACAGTACTTTATCTGGTTTTGCAAAACTGGGTCGAAGTTCTTTTTTCCTGTTACAAACACTCTCAGGCATCCTTTCTGTCATCCCTCGTCCCAGACTGTTGCTCAACCAGCTGTATTCTGTCGGGGTGTTATCTTTCTTGATTATTATCGTTTCAGGGCTGTTTGTTGGCATGGTACTCGGCTTACAGGGCTTTTACATACTGTCTGACTTTGGTGCAGAAGAAGCACTAGGCATCATGGTTGCTTCATCCCTGGTCAGAGAACTGGGTCCCGTTGTTGCTGCCTTGCTTTTTGCCGGTCGCGCAGGCTCTGCCTTAACCGCTGAAATCGGTTTAATGAAAGCGACTGAACAGCTATCAGGTATGGAAATGATGGCAATAGACCCTATCAAACGCATCATAGCCCCTCGATTTCTTGCCGGCTTTATTGCCATGCCACTACTTGCTGCCTTGTTCAGCTCCATCGGTGTGCTTGGCGGACATGTAGTCGGTGTTGGCATACTGGGTGTTGATGATGGTTCCTACTGGTCACAAATGCAAGCCAACCTTGATTTTCAAGATGACATCCTTAATGGCATCATTAAAAGCATCATTTTTGGCTTTGCTATCTCATGGATTGCATTATTCGAAGGCTATGATGCAATCCCCACTTCCGAAGGCGTTAGTCGAGCAACAACACGTACAGTTGTCAATTCCGCTTTTACTATCCTTGGTCTTGATTTTATCTTGACCGCACTCATGTTTGGAGATATTTAACATGCAGAACACCAAAACACAGGACACACTAGTGGGTCTTTTTGTTGCCTGTGGCATTGCTGCTCTTTTTTTTATGGCAATGCAAATAAGTAACCTCAGCGCATTTTCTAACAATGATGTTTATAGCATATCCGCACGTTTTGAAAATTCAGGTGGGCTAAAAGTCAAATCACCGGTTACTGTTGCGGGTGTCCGTATAGGCAGAGTTGCCAACATATCGATAGACAATGAAAGTTATGAGTCGATTGTAAAAATGGAGATTGATTCTCAATACCATTTACCCGATGATACCTCGGCCAGCATATTTACTGCGGGCTTACTAGGCGAGCAATATGTCAGCCTTGAACCTGGCGGCTCCGAAGATTTTATCGAAGCGAATGGCATGATTGATATTACCCAGTCCGCTATTGTATTAGAAGAAGTGATCGGGCAGTTTTTGTTTAAAGATGCGGCTGACGAATAATGCCATCATTTAATATCAACAAACAAAATGATGAGAACTATTTTATTGAGGGTGATCTCACTTTCTTTACACTCAATAACAACAGCATTAAATCATTTGATTTTTTAAAATCAGCACCGATTATAAGTCTCGATCTAAGCGGTGTTAGCTTAGCTGATAGCGCAGGGTTAGCTCTACTCGTGGAACTGATAAAAAACAGCAAACACTATAACACTCAATTGCTATTTAAAAATATTCCAAAGCAATTAGTAACACTTGCCCGTCTTGGTGGCTTGGATATAGAAAAAGACCTAAACTGATGTTAGTCAGCTTAGATAAATATAGCTTGAGCAATTTGCTCATTTTGTTCTTTTAAAGCAGAACACCCAAATATACCGGTTCCTAACAAGGAGCTTTACTAAAGGTAAGATTAAAGTCCTATGGATAAATTGATTATTACAGGTGGCGCCCAACTTTCTGGAAGTCTTCGAATTTCTGGAGCAAAAAATGCTGCCCTACCCATCATGGCTGCCACTCTTCTTAGTGAAGAGCCCGTCACAATTGGTAACATCCCACATTTGCATGACATTACCACCACCATGCAACTTTTAGGACAAATGGGAATACAGTTGACTATTGATGAAAAAATGAACATTGAAGTCAACTCCAACACTATTACCAAATTTGAAGCACCTTACGAATTGGTCAGAACCATGCGTGCTTCTATTTTGGTTCTTGGGCCACTGCTTGCCCGCTTTGGAGAAGCTCATGTCTCTCTACCAGGCGGTTGCGCCATTGGCACCCGCCCTGTCGACATTCATATTAATTCATTAATAAAAATGGGGGCAGACATTCAGGTAGAAGCCGGTTACATCCATGCAAAAGCCAGCCGATTAAAAGGCTGCCGACTGGTATTGGATAAAGTCACGGTAACAGGAACAGAAAACTTATTAATGGCTGCGGTGCTGGCAGAAGGCACAACCATTATAGAAAATGCCGCAAAAGAACCTGAAGTATCTGACCTGGCTCACTTTTTAAATGCAATGGGTGCAAAAATAAGCGGTATAGATACCGATATACTAACAATAGAAGGGGTCGAAAAACTAGCTGAAAAGGATATTCATTATAATATCCTTCCTGACCGTATTGAGACCGGCACCTATTTAGTTGCTGCGGCCATTACCCGTGGTAAAGTGACCCTGAAAGATACTCGCCCGGACACCCTTGATGCTGTTTTAGAAAAATTAAAAGAAGCCGGGGCAGATATCACTACAGGTAAAGACTGGATTGCCTTGGATATGCATGGAAAACAACCCAAAGCAGTCTCTGTTCGCACAGCACCTTACCCTGCATTCCCTACCGATATGCAGGCTCAATTCACGGCAATGAACACCATTGCTGATGGCGTAGGTACCATCACCGAAACCGTATTTGAAAATCGCTTCATGCATGTGCAGGAAATGCAAAGGATGGGTGCTGATATTCAACTCGAATCAAATACTGCAATATGCAAAGGCACTGAAGGTTTAACCGGTGCCCCCGTTATGGCAACCGACCTTCGCGCTTCTGCAAGCTTGGTGCTTGCCGGTTTAGTCGCAAAAGGTGACACCTTGGTTGACCGCATTTATCATATTGATCGTGGTTATGATCATATTGAAGAAAAACTATCCCAACTCGGCGCAACCATTCGACGCATTCCACGATAAGGTTTTAACATGTTAACAATTGCTGTATCAAAAGGTCGTATTTACGATGATGCCCTCCCTTTATTAGAGGAAGCAGGTATCGTGCCCATTGACAACCCTAAAACAAGTCGAAAACTTATTCTACGCACCACCAGAGAAGATGTTCAACTGGTCATTATCAGAGCAACCGATGTCCCTACATTTGTTGAATATGGTGCGGCAGACATGGGCATTGCAGGAAAAGATGTATTACTAGAGCATGGCGCTGAAAGTCTCTATGAACCCCTCGATTTAGGTATCGCAAAATGCAGACTGATGACCGCTACGCCAGTCAATGCGCCAAAAATAGAAGGGAGAGTCAGAGTTGCAACAAAATATGTAAAAACTGCCCAGCGCTATTTTGCAGATATTGGTGTACAAGCCGAAATCATTAAACTTTATGGTGCAATGGAATTAGCGCCCTTGGTTGGACTGGCAGACTGCATTGTCGATGTGGTTGATACCGGCAACACACTTAAAGCCAACGGGCTTGAACCTAAAGAACTGATTGCTCATATCAGCTCTCGCCTGGTGGTTAATAAAGCATCGATGAAAATGAAGCATCAGACCATTCAAGCACTATTAGATCAATTTGAAAAAACCTTAGCTAAACGCCAATAATCCACTTATGACTGCTTTAAAAATCACTCGACTTGATAGCACAGCAACAGACTTTAACCAACAACTGCAAAACTTACTTGGCTGGGATGAAGCTGACAACTTTGAAATTAATCAACAAGTTATTGATATAATCGCCAAAGTTAAACAAACCGGTGACCAGGCAGTCATCGAATACACCAACCAATTTGACCATACAAACTTTAGCAAAGCGTCAGATTTTGAATTGTCTTTAGATACCTTAAAAAACGCATGGGACAGCTTATCGACTGAAAAAGCAGAGGCCCTACAAACTGCGGCTAACCGCATCAGAAGCTATGCAGAACAACAAAAAATGCAGTCCTGGCAATATACGGAAGATGATGGCACTATTTTAGGCCAAAAAATAACCGCTTTAGATAAAGCGGGTCTTTATGTGCCTGGCGGCAAAGCAGCCTACCCTTCGTCTGTATTAATGAATGCGATTCCTGCAAAAGTAGCAGGTGTAGGCGAATTGATTATGGTGGTTCCAACACCACAAGGTGAAAGCAATCAATTAGTTCTCGCGGCCGCCTACATCGCAGGTGTAGACCGTGTATTTACCATTGGTGGCGCGCAAGCGGTTGCCGCACTGGCTTATGGCACAAAAACCATTCCTGCGGTTGATAAAATTGTCGGTCCCGGCAATATCTATGTAGCCACTGCAAAAAAGATGGTTTTTGGGCAAGTAGGCATTGATATGATTGCAGGTCCTTCAGAAATTCTTATCATCTGTGACGGAAAAACCCATCCTGACTGGATTGCCATGGATCTGTTTTCTCAGGCTGAACATGATGAAAATGCCCAGGCAATTTTAATTTCAGACAATGCTGACTATCTAAACCAGGTTGAGCAAAGCATCAATAAATTACTGCCAGAAATGGAACGAAAAGACATTATTGCAGCATCACTGTCCACTCGTGGTGCTTTAATCAAAGTAGACAATCTGATTAAAGCAACTGAAGTCGCCAATACCATTGCCCCGGAACATTTAGAACTTTCAGTTGAGGATCCAGAATCACTAAATGAATACATACGCCATGCCGGCGCCATCTTTATGGGACGCTATACGGCTGAAGCATTAGGTGATTACTGTGCAGGCCCTAATCATGTGTTACCCACATCAAGCACAGCACGCTACTCATCACCCTTAGGTGTTTATGACTTTCAAAAACGTTCCAGCCTCATTAACTGCTCTGAATCAGGCGCGGATACCTTAGGAAGAACAGC
>CAYMPX010000015.1:5412-18673 GCA_964392135.1 uncultured Methylomarinum sp. | reverse complement strand
AAATACTTGAGACATCAAGACTAATACAACACGCCGGTTTTTAATCCGTCCCTCTTCACTATTGTTATCGGCAACCGGGTGAAATTCTCCATAGCCGACAGCAGATAATCTTTTGGCTGAAATACCATTTTTAATAAATTCCCTGACTACCGTTGTCGCTCTTGCCGAGGATAAGTCCCAATTTGATGGAAACTCCAATGTATCAATCGGTATATTGTCTGTATGCCCTTCAATATTGATTACATTTTTCATGCGCCGCACAACTTCTGCGATTTTTCTGAGAACGGGCGATGCTTTGCTAGCCAATTCAGCATCTCCACTTAAAAATAATAATTGGCTGTTCATTTCCAGTTCTATCCAAAAATCATTTTTCTTTACTTCAATCAAGTCATCTTCTATATAAGGCTGCAAAACATCTACAAATTGCTCTGAGATCAATTGTAATTGCTGCCTTTCCCTTAAAATTTCTTCCGTTAATTTATTTTGTTTAATTTGCTCACTACTAACGGGTTTATCAATAACAATGGGTTTAAATTCAGTTGGCTCCACCCCAATCTGTATTGGCTCTATAATCTTTTTTGCTTTATATCCATGAGAAAAGGCTTCATCCAATGCTTCTGATAAAAACTCATATTTTTTATCATTTACAGATGAAATTGAATACATAACCACAAAAAAAGCAAACAACAAGGTTATAAAGTCGGCATAAGAAACCAACCATCGCTCATGATTTTCATTGTCATCAAAATAATTCTTCTTACCCCGCCTTGATCGTGCCATTTTTTTGATTCCCCAAATGTTAAAAGAACAGCATAAAATAACCCGTTAACATTTGAAACCGCATCCTTATTGAATATAGCCTGATAACTTCAACGCTATATTCCTTGGGTTTTCTCCTTCTGCAATGGCTATAATACCCTCCAGCATCATTTCTTTTGCTTGCAATAATGCATAAGCCTGTGACTTTAATCTATTGGCAACTGGAAGAAATAATAAATTAGCAAAACCTACACCATAAATTGTTGCCACAAATGCGGTGGCAATACCTGCCCCTAATAACTCAGGGTTTGCCAGATTTTGCATGACCTGTATTAAACCGACAACGGCTCCAATAATACCTATAGTGGGTGAATAACCACCCATTGCTTCATAGACTTTTGCCGCCTGCATTTCAACATGCTCTATGGTATTAAGCTCAACCTCTAAACAGTCCCTGATCACTTCGGGTTCATTACCATCAACCAGTAGCTGTAAACCTTTCTTTGCAAAAAGATCCTTTTCATTATCAACAATAGCCTCTAATCCTAACAAACCCTCCTTCCTTGCCAAGTCGCTCCACTTCACAACCTTATCAATTTTTTTATCAAGCAACAGTTTTCGAGGTCTTACAATTAACCATGAAATTTTTAGACTATGGAATATGATTTTAGGGGGGAAATGTAACAATGTTGCCCCCAAAGTTCCACCGAGGACAATCAGTAATGCCGGCAGGTTAATTAATGAGGCTAAATGACCACCTTCTAAAAAGTTCCCACCCAGAATGGCAGCAAAACCTAATACAATGCCAATAATGCTTAAAATATCCATTATCTGAAGTTTTTAAATTTGCTGGCAATGTCATTAAGACTATAAATTTTATCGGCAAGGTTTGCATCCACAATGGCTTTTGGCATACCATAAATCGTACTACTCGCTTCATCTTGCGCCCAGACAGAAAAACCTTTTTGTTTTAGTTTTACAGCGCCTTCTTTTCCATCAGATCCCATACCGGTTAAAACAATCGTTAATACGTTTTCTGAAAAGACTCTGGAAATTGATGCTAAAGTAATATCAGCACAAGGGCTATAAATATCACCCTTCTGTTTCTCTTTAATGATCAATGATTTATTTCCATGACAGTCTTTCACTTCTAATTGCATGCCTCCAGGGGCAAGCAATGCCACACCTGACTCTAATACATCACCGTTGACAGCTTCTTTGACTGTTATCTGACTCAGCTGATCCAGCCTTTCAGCAAAACTTTTTGTAAAGTTATGTGGCATGTGCTGAATAATAAGGATGGGGAATGAACATCTGGGTACCAGCCCAGGAAGTATTTTTTGCACGGCAACCGGACCTCCTGTTGAAGCAACAATAACTAATAATTCAATTTTACCCGGTGCACAGTGAGTAACACGAGAAGACGCTAAACCTTGCCCCTGAGCTGGCGTTGTAATTCGCGCTGTTTTTAAAGCAGCTGCCTGCTTTATTCTGCCGGCATTTACATCCCAGCGAGATTTAATTCTTTTTGATTGCAAGGCAACAATGCGAACTCTAAGTCTTAAAAGACGCTTTGCTATCGACTTGTCTCTATCAATCTCATCCAGCTGTTTTGGCAAGAAATCAATTGCACCCGCATTAAGCGCATCAAGTGTTGCCTGCCCCCCGGCATGCGTTACTGCTGAAAACATTAATATGGCAGTGGGAGATTTTGCCATAATTTTTTTTACGGCTGTAATACCATCCATAACAGGCATTTCAACATCCATCGTTATCACGTCCGGCATTAATTCAACTGCCATATGTACCGCTTCTTTTCCATTTTTAGCAATACCAACGACGTCAAAGTCCGCTTCCTCTTCTAGAATCTCGCAAATTCTGTTACAAATAAACCTGGAATCATCAACAATCAACACCCTAATTGCCATATAAATATATTTTCTCTAATAAATAGTAGCGACTTGATCGCGCTCGGAATAAACTTGATAATATACCCGTTAGCTAATGATGAATAACATTCATCATTAGCAACACGACCACGGATACAGTTTCTTATCGACAAAAATCAACTTGCTATAAACTCCGCATCAATAACCGCACGAAGTATAAAATAAGCAAATTATCCCGCATACCGGCTCATTAACCCAGGCACATCCAAAATCAAGGCTATCTTGCCATCCCCCGTAATCGTTGCTCCGGCTAAACCTGCAACGCCCTGTAATTTAGCGCCTAAAGGTTTAATAACCACTTCTTCCTGACCTACTAATTGATCAACCACAAAACCTATTTGCCGCCCCCCCGAATTAACCACGACAACATGAGAGGTTGTTTTTTTATCGGCAGTATAGCCAGGATCATTAACTAACCAGTCACTAAGGAAAAATAGCGGTAAAGCTCTTTCTCTCACCATGACCACTAACTGTCCATCAACGACATTGGTTGTTCGTAAATCTAAATCTAATATTTCAAGTACACTGGCTAAAGGTAATGCGAATGCCTGCCCGGCAAGTATAACCATCAATGTTGGCATAATAGCCAGTGTTAATGGAACTTTAATGATAATAGTACTGCCTACACCTGCTACTGAATCTATTTCAACCACACCATTCATTTGGGTAATACGGGTTTTAACAACATCCATACCGACCCCTCGACCCGAAACATCTGATATTTCTGTTTTAGTTGAAAAACCTGGCATAAAAATCAGGTTATAACATTCCTTATCATCAAGCCTCGCCGCTGACTCTTCATCCATCAAGCCTTTATCAACCACAACTTTTCTTAGCACATCGGCATTCATGCCTTTACCATCATCTTTGATGGATAACATAATATGGTCACCCTCCTGAGATGCGGTTAATATCACTAAACCTTCTCTTGGCTTACCCGCAGCCACTCTATCATCAGGAAACTCAATACCATGATCCACTGCATTCCTAACCAAATGCACCAATGGATCGGCCAATGCTTCAACCAGGTTTTTATCCAGATCAGTCTCTTCCCCAACTAATTCAAGTTTAATTTCTTTTTTCAAACTTCGGGATAAATCCCTGACAACCCGAGGAAAACGACCAAATACCTTTTTAATAGGCTGCATACGTGTCTTCATCACCGCTAACTGCAAATCAGCCGTCACTACATCGAGATTAGACACCGCTTTAGATAACTGTTCACTTGAAGCCGTGTCACCTGAAGACTTAAGCGTTTGAAAACGATTCCTGACTAAAACAAGTTCCCCTACCATATTCATAATATTATCCAGAACATGGGTATCAACTCGAACCGTTGTTTCACCTTGTGATGCAGTGGGTTTTGCTGCCTTTTTAGCAGGCTTGGGGGGGGGAGGTGTTTCAGACGTAAGCTCTGGTTCTTTCGGTACGTGTACTGGCTCTGTGGGTGTGGATTCTGGTGTTTCTGGAATAATGACTTCAGGTTCTTTAGCAAGCGCCATGCTTTGCTGTTTTACCTCCTTTTTAACAGTCCCTACTGAACCTTTAAACTGTCCTTTTCCATGTAAATCATCCAGTAAGTTATCAAATTCTTCTTCCGTGATGTCTCCGGAATCAACGGATACTTCCGGTATTGTATCGCTCTGAACATTTGTTGCTGAAAACTGTCCTTTGCCATGTAATTTATCCAGTAAGTTATCAAATTCTTCTTCCGTTATATCCCCTGGATCTGCAGCTATTGCGGCTTGCTCTGTTTTTACCGCACTGTCATTGTTTTGCAAGGCTTGAGTAGAAAACTGTCCTTTACCATGTAACTCATCTAATAGACTATCAAACTCTTGCTCTGTAATTTCGTCATTGTCCTGTCCGGCATTCTCTGTGGAATCAGAAACATCCTCAAGCATAGCCTCAAACTCTTGTTCAACAAAATCAGCAACAACGGGGGCATCCACAATTGTTCCGGCTTTAAGTACAGCGACTGAGGGTCTTGTAACAATCTCTTCTGCGCTGCCTGCACTGGTAAATGCCTGTAAGCGTGTTAATACGCTATCTTCTGCTGGCTCTGGATCATTCCCTGATTTAACTTGATCAAACATCAAGTTTACGATGTCGACAACTTCCAGAATAACATCCATTAATTCTGCAGTCACCTGACGCTCACCTTGCCTTAAAACATTAAAAACATCTTCAGCCTTATGGCAGACAGCAACCAGAGGATCAAGTGCTAAAAAACCAGCCCCCCCTTTGATAGTATGAAACCCTCTAAAGATTGCGTTTAATAACTCCAGATCCTCTGGTGACTGTTCAAGCTCTACCAGCTGTTCTCCGAGTAACTCAAGTATTTCACCCGCTTCAACCAAAAAGTCTTGTAAAATCTCATCATCCAGATCAACTGCCATGATTTTTTCCTCAGAACCCTAGACTTGATAAAAGATCATCCACATCATCCTGACTTGCGGCTACATCATTCGCCTTATCATCAACCCCCGGCACTATTGGGCCAGGCAATACAGGATCACTGATAGCTTGAGACGGTTTGTTGCCAGATCCTGATAACCGAATTAATTCGACCATACTCGTTTCCAGATTCTGAACCAAATCAATAACCCGTTTAATGATTTGTCCCGTAATATCCTGAAAACCCTGAGCCATCAAAATATCATTAAGTCCACCTTGAAGCTGCTGCAATGAACCTTTGGACTCCTTAAAATGCTGAGTAATTTCAGTACTCATATTTTTAAATTCAGCAAAAGGCATTTCTCTATCTAAAAAACGTCCCCATTTCGCTGATAATTGTTCCACTTGTTCATTAAGTTCTTTTGAAATGGGTAATGCAGTTTCTACTGCCTCCAGGGTTAGATTAGCTGCCTGCTCTGTCATAGTAATAACATAGTGCAACCGCTCCTTGGCATCAGGAATATCCTGTTCCGTCATTGCAGTAATTTTTGAGTCCATAGTAAATCCTACCATGGTGTCATGTAACTGACGTGTTAACCGACCCACTTCCTGAAATAATTGACTTTCTCTAAGCCCAGCCATTTCATCCAGCAATTTATCAGCAGTGACTTCATTACCCTGTTCTAAAGCGATAACCAAATCCTTAGCTAACGCTAAACGACTATCATTTGTCATTCCTTCACTCTCCTGAATTGATCTACGAGACATTACCCATCAATACGTTCAAAGACTTTTTCAATTTTTTCTTCTAACGTTGCTGCGGTAAAAGGTTTAATTACATAACCATTCACACCGGCCTGTGCAGCCATAATAATTTGTTCCCTTTTAGCCTCAGCAGTTACCATTAATACAGGTAGATCAACCAGATCAGGGTTTGCACGAACAGCCTTTAATAAATCAATCCCTGTCATTCCGGGCATATTCCAGTCAGTTACCAAAAAATCAATACCCCCTTTTTCTAAAATAGGTAAAGCTGTTTTACCATCATCAGCTTCAACAGTATTAGTAAACCCAAGGTCCCTTAATAAATTCTTTATTATTCGTCGCATTGTTGAAAAGTCATCAACAACAAGAATCTTCATATTTTTATCCAAGGATAATCTCCAACCTATTCATTATTTACCATTGTTATATCGACCAAAATCAATAAAACTTAAACTGTATCGAAAAACCAGTCTTCACGACCTTTCCACTATTTATATTAACTTAAGAGTATAGTTAATTATAAAACATCATCAAAAATATATATTATACGTCTAAAACAACTGATAATTTAAGCATCTGCTTTAGTCCAGCTTGAAAGTCTTGAGCGCAAGCGCAACATTGCCTGACTGCTTATCTGGCTGACCCTGGACTCACTTACATTTAATACTTCGCCTATTTCACGCAAATTTAGCTCTGCATCATAATAAAGTGATACCACTAAACGTTCTCTTTCTGGCAAACGCATAATTTCTTGCGCTAATACTTGCTGAAAATTTTCTTCGACAAGCAAATCAATAGGTTCAACACTGTCTTTTTCTGCTTCCCCATAGATGAAGTCTCCTGATTCAGCTAATTGCTCAACACTAAATGTTTTACAACCGACAGAATCTTGCAGAATTTGATTATATTCCTTAACTTCCAGTCCTAAATGCTCAGCAATCTCAACATCTCTTGCATCACGCCCCAGTTTATTTTCAAGCTCTTTAATAGCCTCACTGACCATTCTAGACTTTTTATGTACGGATCGAGGTGTCCAGTCTGAGCGTCTAACCTCATCAAGCATAGATCCTCTAATTCGAATACCGGCATAAGTATCAAAACTTGCACCTTGGGAAACATCATAGTTCTTGATAGCTTCTAACAACCCAATCATTCCCGCTTGAATCAAGTCGTCAACTTGTACAGAATCAGGCAGTCGCCCCATTAAATGAAACGCAATTCGCTTAACCAGAGGCACATGCTGGATGACCAAATCATCGGAGCTTCCCGTTTGCATAGCAGCATACATTGCCGCTCCATTCACGCAGCATCCTCCTGTGTACTATATTGAATCACTCTTTCAACAAAAAACTCTAAATAGCCACCGGCTTGTATTTTCATTGGCCAATTATCTATTTTAAACGCTAAATTTTTAATCGCCAATGCCGATTTACTACGAGGAAAAGCTTCTAAAACAGGGATTTGCTTTTGTACCGACTGGCGTAAATAGGTATCAAAAGGAATGGCACCTGTATAGCTAAGAGAGATATCCAGATATTTATCTGTCACTTTACTTAGCTTGGTAAATAACTGCTGACCTTGCTGTGGAGATTCCACCATATTGGTCACTATATGAAATTGACTTAAACCATAATCTCTATTTAATAACTTCATATAAGCATAAGCATCGGTTAATGAGGTCGGCTCATCACAAACCACCACAATAATTTCCTGGCATGCTCTGGCAAAATTAACCACACTTGAAGAGATACCAGCTGCAGTATCAACAATCAACACATCCAGATTCTTATCAATTTCACTAAATGCGCGAATAACACCCGCCTGCTCCATGGTAGAAAGCTCTGACATTTGCTGAACACCGGATGAAGCGGGAATGACTTTTAATCCCGCAGGTCCTGTCAGCATAATGTCATCTAAGGTTTTCTCTCCCTGCAAAACATGAGATAAATTAAACTTAGGTGATAGACCTAATAAAATATCTACATTTGCCAGTCCCATATCCGCATCAAGCAAAGCAACTCGCCGCCCCATTTTAGATAGTGCCACCCCTAGATTGACAGATAAATTTGTTTTACCAACCCCGCCTTTACCACTGGTTACAGCAATAACTCGAACAGGTTTTGCTTTCGTTTGATTCATTTTTCTTATTCCGTCCGCTTGATCAAATGGCTTATGCATAACCTGCTGCCACCCATTCATCATAACTCAACGATTCATTATAACCATTTTCTTCCTCAAGCCCAGCCGCGCACTGTTCAATTAACGTACTCGCGTCCGGCAAATAAATATCTTCCGGTACTTGTTGACCATTGGTTATAAAAGAAATAGGGAGCTGATTTTCTATCATTGCCGATAATGTAGAGCCTTGTGTTGCTGTCTCATCCAGTTTAGTCAAAATGCTCGATTCAGGCTTAAAAACTTTAAACGCATTAATAATCTCAGTTATTGCTTTGTACTGCGTCGCTGCCGACATAACAAGATATGTTTTAATCGATATATCTTCTTGCTGTAATGTTTGAATCTGTTCAGCCAAACGCATATCGCGTTGACTCATACCCGCTGTATCGATTAAAACCAAACGCTTATCATTAAAACTATTGATATGATAACGCAACTCTTCTGCATTTGTTGCCACTCTTACCGGTACATCCAGCAACTGCCCATAGGTTGTCAATTGCTCATGTGCACCGATTCTATAATTATCCGTAGTAATCAAAGCAACTTGCCTGGGTCCGTGTTTTAAAATAAATTGAGCTGCCAATTTTGCAATCGTGGTTGTTTTTCCTACACCTGTAGGTCCTACTAATGCAACCACGCCCCCATACTCCAGTAAATTTTCATCCGCAACAGGCAGCACTCTTGCCAACATTTCCTTGGCTTTTTCAAAGGCAAATCCGGCATCTTTATGGCTATCCAGACGGTTAGCTATTTTAATCGACAATTTTTTTGAAAACCCCATACTCGCAAGTCGATGTAACAACTCAATACGTACCGGATTACTTTGCACCCCCTGGTTCCAGGACACTTCCGATAATTTGGTATCTAATGCCGTTTTTAAAGACTTGATCTCATTACGCATTTCTTGCATAAACTGAGCAGGAATAGCGGATTGCTGCTTAATTTCTGCTCTTGCTGCCGGGGTAAACTGCTGAGCGACAGATCTTGGTTTTTCAGTTAATGGCTTGCGTTGCTTTACCTCTGGTTTACTACTCTTAGCCAGCAAATCAATTTTCTCTGCATAGCCCATATATTCATCAATCTTTCTATTTAATGGTTTTTTAGGCTCTACACCCTCAACCCCCATCTTTCTAGAACTTCTGACGACGTGTGAATTATTGGGTTCAACATCAAAGTTAGCCAGTTCAACACTATGGTTTACTGAGCGCCCCCTATTCAGCAGGTCACTTTGTGCATTTAAGGTATTTTGCACCGCCTGGTCATCAAAATCCTTAGCGGCCACAATCTCCACCCCATCATCAATAGATCGGTTCGACATAATAACAGCATCTGCACCTAGCTCTTCTTTAACCATACGCATTGCTTGTCGGATATCCTTTGCAACAAAACGTTTAATCTTCATTCTGCTTCCTGATTCTTTAAATATATTAAGCGTTAGTACGCTGTCCAACGGTTGAAATCACTTTAATCTGACGATCTTCAGGAATCTCATTGTATGCCAAGACATGTAATCCAGAGATTGAATGGCGGACAAATCGAGCCAACCAGGGTCTGACAAAGGAAGAAACCAGCAATACCGCAGTTTGACCTTCCATTTCCATTTTTTGAGTACTTTCTTCTAATGATTTATGCATTTGCTCTGCCAGGCCAGGTTCTATACCGGCCCCATTTTCACCCGCCGTTTGCAATGACTGATGCAATAACTGTTCCAATTCAGAGTCCAACGTTATAACTGGAAATTCCGCCTCTACCCCATTGATTTCATGAACAATTAACCGTCCAAGAGACGCTCTAACTGCGGACGTTAAAATGTCAGGATCTTGACTCTTCACACCATATTCTGCCAAAGTTTCGGAAATTGTCCGAATATCTCTTATCGAAACAGATTCTCTTAATAAGTTTTGCAATACCTTAACAACAATGCCCAATGCCAATGTTTTAGGCACTAAATCTTCAACTAATTTAGGTGCTGACTTTGCCAGGTTGTCCAGAATATTTTGCGCTTCTTCATAGCCAAATAACTCATGTGCATTTGATTGCAAAATATGACTTAGATGTGTCGCAACTACTGTACCAGGGTCTACAACGGTATAACCGAGTGTTTGCGCCTGATCTTTTTGACTCACTTCTATCCAGACAGCCTCCAGACCAAAAGCCGGGTCTTGTGTTATTTCGCCTTGCAAAGTGCCAAAAACTTGCCCCGGATTAATTGCCATTTCCATTTCAGGTCTAATATCCGCTTCTCCAACAGTCACCCCCATTAAAGAAATTCGATACGTGGTCGGAGATAAGTCCAGATTATCTCTAATATGCACTGAGGGTATTAAGAAACCCAACTCCTGTGATAGTTTTTTACGAACGCCTTTAATTCGCGTCATCAATTGTCCACCTTGATTTTTATCAACCAAAGGAATCAATCGGTAACCGACTTCCAAACCGATCACATCAACCGGCATCACGTCATCCCAGCCCAGTTCTTTAACCTCAGTCGCTGCGGCTTGTTGCTGAGGTGCTTGCGCGACTTTTTCTAAAATAATCTCTTGTTCTTTTTTATGCCGTTGGTCAACTAAATAAGCCCCGCCCAATAGCGTCAATGCCAGCAGAATAAACACCAGATTAGGCATCCCCGGAATAATGCCTAACAACCCCATAATAGCTGCCGTAATCACCAGTGACTTAGGATCATTAAATAATTGAGTACCAACCTGCTGCCCTACATTCTCGTCACTACCTCGCACACCTGTTACTACGATAGCAGACGCGGTAGATAACAATAGTGAGGGAATTTGAGCCACCAGACCATCACCAATGGTTAACAGTACATAAACCTCACCCGCAGTGGCAAAACTCATATCATGTTGCCCCACACCAATCGCCAACCCACCTATAATATTAACAAATAATATGATAATACCGGCAATCGCATCCCCTCTAACAAACTTACTTGCACCATCCATAGAACCATAAAAATCGGCTTCCGCTGCGACCTCAGCACGCCGTTCTCTGGCTTGATCCTGGTCAATTAATCCCGAATTTAAATCCGCATCAATTGCCATTTGTTTACCTGGCATCGCATCTAAAGTAAATCGAGCGCCTACTTCAGCAACACGTCCCGCACCTTTGGTTACCACAACAAAGTTAATAACAACCAAAATGGCAAAAACCACTAAACCGACCGCAAAATTACCACCGATCACAAAAGCACCAAATGCCTCAATCACCTTACCTGCCGAACTCCCCCCTTCATGCCCCTTTAACAAAATGATGCGAGTTGAAGCCACATTTAAGGCCAGTCGAAGTAAAGTTGCTATTAAAATAACCGAAGGAAAAACAGAAAATTCCAGTGGTTTTATACTATAAATGACCACCAATAGAATAATTAATGAGAAGGCAATGTTAAATGTAAAAAACAAATCCAATAAAAAAGCAGGTAAAGGCAATACCACCATGGATAAGATCATGACAATGACCAGAGGGGCTCCCAAGCCCATTCCTGCAAGCGATTTAACTGTTTCTGTTACTTTTGTAAAATCCATGATTTTGTTTTTCAGGGCAACGATTGATCAATATAGCATTGATTAGATGAGGGATTATAAGCTATGGACAACGCAGATAAAACAAGTATCAAGCATTTAAAATTTAAACAAATTGAAGAACAGGTTTAGTGCTGCCTAAATTCATCAGGGACTTTTAAATTTTTAGGCTGAACAGGTTTTTGCCAATTATTTTCTGTTGCTGTTTTCAATTGAAAGACATAAGCCAATACCTGTGCAACCGCCAGAAAAAGCCCTTTAGGGATTTCCTCACCTAATTCGGTTGAATAAAACAAAGCCCTTGCTAAAGGGGGGGCTGCAACCAATGTGACATTAGCAGCCATGGCACTGTTACGTATCTGTGCCGCAATTAAATCCACTCCTTTGGCAACTAATAGTGGCGCTCCCGTCCCCATAGGGTCATATTTTAAAGCAACGGCAAAATGTGCAGGATTAGTTACAATCACATCCGCATCAGGCACTTCATCCATCATTCTCTGTTGTGCCATTTCCATCTGTTTGCGGCGAATTTGTCCTTTTATTTCAGGGTTACCCTCCTGTTCTTTCGATTCATCCTTTACTTCCTGCTTGGTCATTTTTAACTGTCGATTGGTATTCCACAACTGATAAGGTACATCTATAGCGACGATTAACACCAACGTTGAGCTCAGCATCAAAAAACCAAATAAAATAATATCAGCTGCTTTATAGATACCATCCGCCAATGATAAAGAACTTAATCCCATAAACTGGTCAAAATAAGACTCAAACAAACCTGCAGCAACAAAAAATACCAAGGCAATTTTTACAATTGCTTTTAATAATTCCACCACACCTTGAACGCCAACCATCCGTTTCAAACCCGTGAACGGGTTCATTTTTGATAATTTTGGACTCATAGATTCCATGCTAAAGTTCCAGCCTCCCATCATCATAGGTGTCAATAAAGCACCTAAAACCAAAGGTAAAACCAAAGGAAAAATCAACCACAAGCCATCTAATAAAACTTGTTCAAAAAATATAACGGGACTCGCGGGATCAAAAATCACTTCCCGACTTAATTGAAACTGTTGTCGCATTAATTTCGCCAGCCCACTACTGATTGACTCGCCTGTAAACATCAGCATGACTGCCGAGATCATCATAGCAACAAACGTATTAAGCTCTCTTGATCGAGGAATCTGCCCTTTTTTTCTGGCATCGGCAAGACGCTTTGCCGTCGGTTCTTCTGTTTTTTCTTGATCCGAATCATCAGCCATTTAATTCACCCGTTCGTTTTTCAAAAGAATATCATAATCTTAATAACTGACTAATTAATCCAAAACCATCGGCTAATATCGTTGAAAAAACAGTTAACGTGCTTTCTAAAGAAACCCAAATTAAAACCATACCCAACATAATGGTGATAGGAAACCCCACCCCAAAAATCTGTAGTTGAGGTGCTGCTCTAGCCGCAACGCCAAAACTGACATTAACAAATAATAATGAAATTATTATTGGCAAAGCCAGCAAAATACCACCGACAAACATTTGACTACTCCAGGCAATAATACGCCACAAATCCTCTAAATTCAGACCGATAACGGCAACAGGCAAGGTATGAAAACTTTCAGCTAACATTTCAATTAATAATAAATGTCCATTAACACTTAAAAATATTAAACTGGCTGAAATCACAAA
>CAYMPX010000015.1:0-5312 GCA_964392135.1 uncultured Methylomarinum sp. | reverse complement strand
AGGAATGGAGATAAACATGGAGCTAATACGAATAAATGGCCAGATAAATGAGGCTAAAGCGGTTAATAACTCATCTTCAGTAAAACTCACTGTCTCAGCCTATAAGTTCCGGGATTTGATGCATTAAGTCTTGAAAATAATCAATGATCACTTGTAACATCCAGGGGCCGGCAATCATCAGCACCACAATAATGGTAATTAATTTAGGAATAAAGGTTAATGTTTGTTCATTAATCTGTGTTGCCGCCTGAAACATGGCAACGATCAACCCCACTGCTAAAGACGATAATAGAACCGGAGACATCAATTTAATGGCAACCAATACGGTATCTTGAGCAATGATTGAAATAACGTCTGGGTTCATAGAAAGTGCTCTAATCGTTAGACATAAAAACTAGCCGCCAACATTTCCAAAACTAAAGACCAGCCATCTGCCAAAACAAATAACATAATTTTAAACGGTAAAGAAATAATCATCGGCGACAACATCAACATCCCCATCGACATCAAGACACTGGCAACCACCAAATCAATAACCAGGAAAGGCAAAAAAATCAAAAAACCAATCTGAAATGCCGTTTTAAGCTCACTGGTGACAAATGCGGGTAATAATAAAGAAAAAGGCACATCATCAACTGACTCAAAATCTTCTCGCCCCGATATTCTCATAAACAACTCAAGATCAGCTTCTCTGGTTTGCTTTAGCATAAATTCTCGAAATGGCTCAGAGGCTTTTTCAATGGCTGTGGTTACATTAATTTTTTCTTCCATGTAGGGTTGAACAGCCTGCGTATTTACCTTATCAAAAACCGGCATCATAATAAAAACAGTCAGGAATAAAGACAAGCCCAACAAGACTTGATTACTTGGAGCCTGTCCCGTACCAATCGCCTGACGCAATAAACCCAAGACAATCATAATACGCGTAAAAGACGTCATCGTTAACAGTAAAGAGGGCAATACCGTTAACATTGTCATTAAAGCCAGTATCTGAATAGTGACCGTATAACTTTGCCCACCATCAGGGTTAGTGGTCACCGTTACAGCCTCGATACCTGGCACAGCTAAAGCGGATGCAACGGGCAGAAAAAAACCACAAAAAATCACTACATATCTATTCATTAGCGGGGCTCAGCCATAAGCTGTTTAAGCTTTAAGGCAAACTCATTTTTCTTTTCACTCGCGACCGTCTCTTGAAGCAACAGGTCATCCCCCTCAAGTAACAATAAATTATCAATTCTTCCTGGAGTAACACCTAATACTAACTGTTTATCTCCCACTTGTACCAATACCAGCTTTTCTCGCGTCCCCAAAGACAACCCAGTCACTACTCGCATATTTGCTTTAGGCGTTATCGATAAAAGCCCCGTTTTTTTGCTTAACCAAACACACAAAAAAAACAAGGATAAAACGATGATCAACCCTACAGACCAGTTTAGGATATGCTGATAAGAAACGGTATTAACAGCGGCTTTATTATCAACATTCACTGCAGCAATAACAGAGGATGCGGAATATAAATAAACAATACTGCTGGCAATTAGAGTTCTCAACTTATTACTCCTTCTATTATTAGCTATATTAGCCTAATTTTTTGACTCGCTCAGTTGGACTGATAACATCTGTCAATCGAATACCAAATTTATCATTTACAACGACCACTTCACCATGAGCAATTAAAGTTCCATTAACTAAAACATCCATAGGCTCACCTGCAAATCGATCCAACTCAATAACTGAACCCTGATTAAGTTGTAACAAATTCCTGATATTAATTTTAGTCCGTCCTATTTCCATGGATACCGTCACAGGAACATCCAAAATCACATCCAATTTCAGATCATCTGGCGAAACATCGACTTTTGCTATACTGCTTTCACCTTGGCTCTCTAACTCACTAAATTTAGCGGATTCCATAGTTTCAGCATCGCCTTGTTCTTTTAACGCATCCCCCCAATCAGCATCTGTTCCCGCATTGGCCTGCTCCTGCATTGCTGCTCCCCAGTCATCACCTAACCCCTCGTCGTTTTCGTCTTCGCTCATTCAATTACCTTAATTATTGCCAAACATACTTATTTCTGTAGTCGTTCAATCCCAGGCTGTAAAGATTCGCCTGTTATTGTTATATTTAACCATCCTGATTTATGGATTTTTGATTATTTACGAGACCATCATCTCTAGCGAACCTACAGAGAATCCTGCGTTAACTTTTCAGTAACTTGAACCGCATAATTACCATCTGACAACCCTACTTTCCCCTTAAAGACAGCGACACCTTCAGCCTGGATAACTACTGATTCAGGCATATCGATAGGAATAACATCACCTTTTTTAAATTCCATGACATCTTTAATTGGCATTATTTTTTCAACCAGCATACTATTTAAAGCAACATCACTACGTAGCACTTCCTTCCTAAAAGCTTCTTTCCAGCTACCATCTATTTCACCTCTATCACTGCCGACAGCATCTAATAGCTCCCTAATAGGTTCTACCATTGTATAAGGCATGGCGATACTAATATCGCCACCGCCTCCTTCAAGTTCGACATGAATCGTTGAAACAACAACAATCTCGGTTGGGCTAACAATATTTGCAAACTGCGGGTTAACCTCAGAGTTCAAATACTCAAAATTAAGATCCATTACCGGTTTCCATGCTTCTTTTAAATCCTTAAACAATAAATCTATAATAAGTCGAATAACGCGCATTTCAGTCGGTGTAAACTCTCGACCTTCAACCTTATTATAGAATTGCCCTCCACCACCAAAAAAATTATCAACTGCAGTAAAGACCAGTCTCGGTTCCATGACGATCAATGCCCTGCCTTTTAAGGGGAAAAAGCGAACGACATTAAGATTAGTCGGTACGAATAAGCCTTGAATATATTCAGAAAACTTTTGAATCTGTATACCTGAAATGGAAATTTCAGCAGACCGCCTAAGAAAATTAAAAAGAGAAATACGGAAATATCGAGCCAATCGTTCATTAATCATTTCCAAGGTGGGCATTCTGCCCCTGACTATCCTTTCTTGACTATTAAAGTCATAAACCCTGGTACTACCGTTATCAACTTCAACAACGTCTGTTTCTACTTCACCATCATCAACCCCATGTAGAAGCGCATCAATTTCATCTTGCGAAAGAAGATCTGCTGTGGACATATTATTGCATCACGAAGCTAGTAAAAAAAACATCTATCACCTTATTTTTCCCTGTCATTTTTTCCATAATGTCGCCTATTTCCTTTAACATCTCGGCACGTAGTGCTTCTTTTCCTTCTCTGGTCATTAAATTAGCCGAACCTTTGGCACTAATTGCCATTAACAGATTATTTCGTATCATAGGCTCATGCTTTTGCAATGCCTCTACCGTTGCTTCATTTTTAACCAAAAGAGAAACTGACACTTGAATTAAACTTGCCTCGGAACCCTTAGGAAAATTGACTATTAAAGGTTTTCCTAAATCATAATAAACCTCTTCGCTTACCTCTTCGTCTTCGTCTTCGTCTTCGTCTTCCTCGACTGCGTCTTCAATCTGTTCAATTGCCTCACCTTCTATCTCAGCTGAATCGCCTGTCATAAAATAAAAACCGGCACCGCCACCTGCCAAGAGTAAAACTACAGCAATGATTATCATCATTAATTTAGAGGATTTCTTTTCATTTCCCTCATCAAACTCATCAAATTCATTTTCTGCCATAATTTATATTATATTCGCGCTGAACTCTGTCGTTTTATGATTCGTCGACTGAGTGTTTTATAATTCCCCTATAGTTTTCATATTGCAATATAGGTACCCGTTAATCAAACACAGACTAAAGATAATATATCTCAAGACCAGAAGCCTGACCGAGAAAAGGCACGCGACTTCATAAATATTGATTAATTGTTTTGATAATACAAGAAAAAAGAGCCCTTTAAAAGAACAAGATAGATAAAACAAGCAAGTGGCACCCGTCTGACAATATTTTATACAAAAAAAGGGAGAAATGTTTCCACCCCTCCCTGCTTTTATCCGCTATAAAAGCAAGATACTTCGCACAGTCACAGGGGCAGTATATTCTGTGCGGGTTACTGTCACCATCGACTCAATCATATAACCTGTTTTTGGGCTACCAACTTAAGACGGGACAGTTTCCATAAATCCCAACCATTTTATTTCACACGTCAGTCCCCAAGTCTTTTATCGGGAATCTATTTTTAGTTGATGAGGATTCCTGCTAAGAATGCAGGAATGACGTGGTAGTGCCGTTACTATTTGAATTTAAGGAAACTATGGATTTCTGGTTAGACGGGATTTATAATCTCACTCGATATTTATTTTACTGGTGCCCCGTCTTAAGTTGGTAGCCAAAAAAATACAACGGCTTTTTTCTAATCAAGATAAGATTGCAGAATGTTGTGTCGCTTAAGAAATAATCATCCTTCGGACGATGCGCTATCCACCTCCCACCCAGCCTTCGGCTATGGAAGGAGACAACGTGCTTTTCGTTAAAAAGATAATGCTACGTCACAAATAATATTAGCATTTGCTTAATCAACCAACAAAAAGACTCCACTTTTCTTTTCACCCCCCCTTTATCTTGATTAAATATATGCAATACCTGATTTATGTCGACCCGAAAAATCAATCAACTCTGAAGCAGAAAAAATGAATTATGTAACGGTATTACTGGGAAAAACATCTGGAAATAGCGAATTAGCATCCATTCTTTTTAATAAATTATTTAAAGAGCTAGATGAACAATCTCAAATAATAGAGCAGGCATTAGAGTCAAATAATTATACTCTTGCTCAACAAGTCACTCATAAGCTACATGGGTCAGTCAGTTTTTGCGGGTTTACTGATATTCAAGAGCTTGCAAAAGCAATGGAAATAAGTCTATCTGAAAACAATATCACTCAAATACCTGGCAATTTTCAACAATTGAAGAATAAAATCATTCGTTTTCTGGCATTAAAAAGCACCATAGAAAATCAATTATTAAAAAAACATAGCAATAGTTGAAGTCACTTTAAAAATAAACTAATTATTTTTCATCAATACCTTCGCCAAATTTAAGCTATTGATTATTAGAAATTTTATTAATAGAAACGGCTTGTTTATTTTGCTTACAAACTGACATCGGTATTTTTCTAAGCAATAACATATTGACAGGACTCGCTTTCACACCGATGGTGTCTAAACCCCGTCTAGTTAGAAAGACATAGTTTTCTTCAATTAAAATTTTAACAGTTTTGCATTACAGAATTTATTTTGAATCGGTTGATTTTAATGTTTTTTGAGGGTGAAAATTCAGCAAAAATTCA
>CAYMPX010000014.1:13945-18796 GCA_964392135.1 uncultured Methylomarinum sp. | reverse complement strand
TGTTAGCAAACCGTCTGATTTGTGGCAGGATATTCTGTTTAACGCCTAACTACAAATTCCCAGCAATCTAAAAAGTCTTGACAACAGAGGCTAAAAATAGTTTTTCTTATAAAGCCTATCATTATAGGCTACTCATTTAAAACGGGACATGGTTTCACCATGAAGAGCGTGAAGAATCAAGACGTAAAACCTTCATGGTTCATAAGTTTTATTGAATACGTTTTTTTCGTTTTTTATGGACAATTAGTTTTGCGTATAACGTTTCCAGCCCTTCCAGTAAGAATAAACCGCAGGAAAAACCAGTAATACGATGAACAGCGAAGAAGCTATTCCTCCTACCATGGGGGCAGCAATACGTTTCATCACGTCAGACCCTGCGCCAGTACTCCATAAAATCGGTAACAAACCGATAAAAGAGGCCAGACTGGTCATTAGCATAGGTCGGATACGTTGGCTGGCACCGGCAACGATCGCTTCAGAAAGATCAGCCTGGGTCTGCAATCGATTTTCTATTTTGTATTGCTGATAACTTAAATCCAGATAAAGCATCATCAGCACCCCCATTTCAGCAGCCAGACCGGCCAGTGCAATCATACCGACCCAGACGGCAATGCTCAGGTTGTAATCCAGTCCATATAACAACCACACCGCTCCGGTCAGTGAAAACGGAATCGCCAGCAGAATAATCAGTGCTTCTGCTATCGACCCGTGATTGATGACTAACAGGATAAAAATGATCAATAAAGTTAACGGAACCAAGACCATCAGTTTTGATTTTGCGCGTTCAAAGTACTGGAATTGTCCCGCCCATGCCACACGAACGCCTTGGGGTATGTCAGATTTTTCACTAATTACCTGTTTGGCGGCTGTGACATAATCAACAATTCCCATATTATTCACGTCTACAAAAACAAAGGTGACCAGCTGCCCGTCCTCATTACGCAACATCGGTGGGCCGGTCACAAAGTCCAGTTCAGCCAGCTGACTGATGGGAATTTGTGCGCCGCTGGGCGTAGGTACGCGTATGCGTTGCAAAGCGTCCGGGTTATCTCGAAATTCACGCGCATAACGCAGATTAATTGCATAGCGTTCCCGACCTTCGATGGTCTTGGAAACTGTTAATCCGCCCACTGCCGTCATCAGCACTTCTTCAACATCATCGACAGTCAGTCCGTAACGTGCGATTTTATCCCGATCAATATTAAAATCGAGAAAGTATCCACCGGTGAGTCTTTCGGCGTAGATGCTCCGAGTGTAAGGCTTGGTACGCTCATCCTGTTGCAGCGTGTGTTCTATGCTGATAGCTGTCTTTTCAATGGTTGCCAGGTCATCACCGAAAACCTTGATGCCGAGACTGGAACGGATGCCGGTTGCCAGCATTTCAGTGCGTGTTTGTATAGGCATCCACCAGATATTAGGCATGCCGGGATATTGCAGCTGCTCATCCATTTCAGCGATCAGCTTGTCCCAATCCATATCCTTACGCCATTGATCTTTCGGTTTCAAGGTGATCACCGTTTCCACCATCGACAAGGGAGCAGGATCGGTAGGACTGGTTGAACGACCAATTTTGCCGAACACCCGTTCGACTTCAGGAAACTGCTTTAGTTGTCGATCCATAGCTTGCAACACTTTACCCGCTTCAGTAATGGACATGCCGGGTAAGGTGGTTGGCATATACAGGATGCTGCCTTCATTGAGCGGTGGCATAAATTCACTGCCCAGTTTTAAAAAAACCGGAAGTGTCGCCAGTAATGCCAGCAGTGAAACGGCAATCACACCCGCACGCCAGCGCAAGGAAAAGCGGACAATGGGTTGATACAGCGCGATCAATAGTCGGTTTAGACCGCTTTGACTGCTGCGTATTTTGCCGCGAATCAATAACACCGCCAATGCCGGTGTCAGGGTAATCGCCAGTATCGCAGCAAAGCCCATAGAATAGGTTTTGGTAAACGCCAATGGTGCAAATAGTCGGCCTTCCGTACCTTCCAGTGCAAATATCGGAACAAAGGCCAGGGTAATAATCAGCAGGGAAAAGAAAATACTGGGGCCGACTTGCTGCATGGCCTGAATGATGATCTGGCTGCGATGGGTCATAGAGGCTTTATCAGCCAGTTCCAGTTGTTTGTGGATATTGTCGATCATCACGATTGCCGCATCCACCATGGCGCCAATCGCCACAGCAATACCGCCCAGAGACATGATGTTGGCGGTTAGCTGCTGTGCCGATAAGGGAATAAAGGCTAACAGGATGGCGACAGGCAGACTTAGAATGACAATCAACGAAGATCGAAAATGCAATAAAAACAGGATAATGACGACGGAGACAATCAGCATTTCTTCAATCAGGGTCAGTTTGAGGGTGTTAATTGCCTCATCAATTAACCCGGAACGGTCATAGGTTGTGACAATTTCCACCCCTACAGGCAAGCTGCTTTTAATCTCGTTCAGCCGTTGCTTGATGCGCTGAATGACATCCAGTGCATCTTCACCATAACGCATAATGACTATGCCGCCTACGGTTTCACCCTCACCATCCAGTTCAGCCAGACCTCTACGCATGGCAGGTCCCATACTGACCTGGGCAATATCACGCACGCTAACAGGCACACCTGTTCTACTGACCGATAAAGCGATGCGTTCAATATCGTGTGCGGTTTTGATATAACCCCGACCACGAATAAAATGTTCATGACCGGCTATTTCCAGAACCCTGCCGCCGACATCATTATTGGAACGCCGGATCGCTTTGGCCACTTGATTCAGGCTCAATCCATAGTCAGCCAGTTTATTGGGATCAACGGTGACCTGATATTCTTTCTCAAAGCCGCCAATGGCGGCGACTTCCGCAACCCCTGCGACAGATTCCAGCCAATAGCGCAGTTTATAATCTTGCAGGCTACGCAGTTCTGCCAGATTCTGCTTGCCGGATTTATCCACCAAGGCATATTGATATACCCAGCCAACACCCGTGGCATCAGGCCCCAAAGTCGGTTGTACGCCATCCGGTAAATCCGACGTTGCCGTATTGAGGTATTCCATGACCCGGGATCTAGCCCAGTAAATATCGGTGTCGTCGTTAAAAATGACATAAACAAAACTCAATCCCATAAAACTTTGCCCGCGTACAAATTTAACATTCGGTGCGGAGAGTAGGGCAGTGGTCAGTGGGTAAGTGATTTGGTCTTCAACCAGATCAGGGCTGCGTCCTGGCCATTCGGTATAAATAATGACCTGTACATCGGATAAATCCGGAATGGCATCCAGTGGCGTATTAAGTAATGCGCGGTATCCCCATAATGCACAGAGCATGATGATAATAACGGTCAGTACAGCATGACGGGCGCAGTAGCCGATAACAGATGCAATAACGCCGACTGAGTTTTTTTGCTGTTGGTTTACCATTGTGCTAATCCTGCTTTCAGTTTGCTTTCTGCGGCAATCAGGAAGTTACCTGAGCTTACGATAACATCGTCTAATGTCAATCCATCCAGCACCTCAATCATCTCTTCATTACGCACGCCGATTTTGATTTTGACCGGGAGCAAACGGCCATTACCTTTATCGACAAAGACAATACGTTGATCTCCGGCATAAATAACCGCCTGTTCAGGTACCAGCAAACGTTTCCCCAGATCGACCTGTAAATTCATTCTAGCGTACATTTCCTGTCGTAAAGAGCCGTCAGTATTAGCCAGTTGTGCGCGAATCACAGCACTGCGTGTTTGCGGGTTTAGCATCGAATCAATAAATGTCACTTTGGCTGTATAAGATTGATCCGGTCGTTCTGGCAGTGTGATCTGTACGTCCATACCGACTTTAACCCAGGGCAAATCAGACTCATACACTTCGCCTTCTACCCAGACAGTGGATAAATCAGCCAGGCGTAATAATCGGGAACCTACTTTTACTGCAGACCCAGCAACAATGTTTTTTTCGATAATAGTACCGTTGACTGGCGATACGATGGGCAAATAGTCGGCGGCTCGACCGCGTTGTTGCAATGCTTTAATCTGGGCGGCGTTAATACCCCAGCGTGCCAGTCTTTGTCTTGCCGCTTTACGCAGGTCGTAGGAATGACTCTGTTTCAAACTATCCAGATACTCATCCTGAGCTGAAACCAGTTCAGGACTGTAAACGGTGAACAAGGTTTCGCCTTGACGCATCTGTTTGCCCAGATAATCGGCGTTCAGCTGACCTATCCAGGCATCGTATTTCAGGCTAATATCGGTGAGCCGGGATTGGTCATAGGTAACTCTGGCGCCAGCATGGATGGTTTTGATTATTTTTTGGCGGACGACTTTAGCCGTGGTGACACCAATCAACTGCCTGCGATAGTTATCCACATTAAATGTCGCTTTGTGCTGTTCGGGAGGTGATGTTTGGCTAGGTTGTGACGACAGTTTACTCGGTGTTGCCTGTGTCAGTTTTACGCCGGTACGACTGGTATTCATATCAAACAGGATCTCGGCTTTGCCCCGCTTTGCCGATTCAATATTGATGGTTAATGGCCAACTGCCATTCATCGGCAATGAATAGTGTCCCAGATAAAGGTCAGAACCGCTATTTTCGATACTGACTGTCTCTCGCATAGCTTGCATAGAACCCATAGCCGGCATTTCGACATAAGCCTGAATGGTCGCGTCTGTTACGGGCTGATCATTTGCATCACGAATAGCCAGAGTCAGTTTGTTGTTACCGATTTTGGGTTTTTCAGGGTGAAGTTTTATCTGCACTTGATAGTTACCTGCCAAATGAGTTGGCGCTATGTTTTGCTGTTTGACCTTTGGTTCCGTTGTTTGATTAAGAAAAACGGTTACTATAGCCACCAACAGCAATAGCAAAATAATG
>CAYMPX010000014.1:0-13845 GCA_964392135.1 uncultured Methylomarinum sp. | reverse complement strand
CGGCAGCCCGCCGTTTGCTTTGATCTAGCGGTATATTAATGCCGACACCGATATTAAATCGTTTATCCTTATTGTCCCAGAGGCTGTTGTATCCTGCCGATAGTTTAAGGTCAGGGTAATAAGCCAATGCAGCCAGTTCAGTCTGGATTTTATGCGCATTAATGTTAGCAGCAATCGCCTTGAGTTCAGGGCGAGACTGTATAGCTTTGATTTGCAGTTGCTCAAGATTTGGCAGTTCGTTAATTTCTGTTAGTTTTTGTGGTACAGCTAAGGGGGTATAGGATGTACGATTCAGCAAGGTATTCAGTTGTGCAAGCACTATTTTCCGTTGACTTTGTAAGACGATAGCCCGATGTTTGAGTAATGCCTGTTCCACCTCGGCATGTAAAACATCTTGTTTGCTGGTTCGACCTGTACTGTATCGACTCACGGCAATATTCCGAAACTCTTCCAATAGAGTTTGATTTATTTTATTGATGGCAATCGCCTGATGAATAAAGTACCAGTCAGCAAATGACGACTTTGCTGCGGTTGCTAACAGCAGTTGTAATGTCGTTATATTTTGCTGTTTGGTTTCAGCCTGGTATGTAGCGGCTTTACCGCGCAAATGCAATTTACCCGGAAAGGGTATTTTTTGTGATATTTCAAAACGCTGACCAAAATCGGATTTCTGACCATCACTGGTTAAAGGTGCGAAGCTATATTGAAATTGAGGGTCGTCCAATGCGGATTGTTGTTCAATCCTTGCGACCGAGGCTAGCCAGGTTGCCTGAGCAACATCTAATCGCGGATTGGCTTGCAATACGGCTGCAACCAGTTGAATTGATGAAATGGTGTCGCCTGAATCAATCGCTCTGGTTTCATTAGCCGGTGAGTTTACCGGCTGAGTCATCGCCAGCAACAGTAGCAACAGTTTTGTCGGATAAGAATGGGTTTTCATGAGAATCTCTCTGAGTTATTCAACACAGAGGTAACGCATATATGTACGTCACCCTGAACCACATCCGCAAAAGGATGTGGTCGATAAAATGCAGGATGTATTGAACAAAGTGAAGTGCATCAAATGTTGACGATGTGCTTCCTGTTGTCAGCACATCCTACGGCAATGATTATTAACGAGAGATTCGGCCTAAAGACGAAGGCGGCGGGTGAGTCGGTAGGTTTGTTTGCCACGACTGAATATCAGTGGCTCATCAGTTGCCAGGGGCAGCCGTGATAGTTTCTGCAAAGGTGCCAATGAAAATGGCTGAAGGTCAATAACTGGTGGGGGTTGTGGACTGTTGAGTAATAGGGTCAGACTGTCTACGGTTGAGACACTGTTCATCATGCCTGCATCATTCAACGTGTCATAACTTATCTCACAACATGGGGTTTCCGCTATCTGTTTATGCATGGCGCAAGTATCGACCATAGGGCAAATAGCCGAGTCATGTTCACCACAGCAACAGACCTGCTTAGGCTTGCCCTCCATCGAGTCACAGGCATACAAGGTCTGTATTTGTGAAAGCAGCGCGGCAAACAAGACAACCATGCTTAATGTGCGCTGTAAATTTAAATTGCGGAAAACATTCATGACTTTATCTTAATAGAATTAAGTTAAGTATGCAAAACCGTGTAAATCTGCTTTGTAAAGTTTCTATGGAGGGTATTCAGTATTGATCGCCTTTTTCCTGTACTTGAATTAATAAGGATTAGAAAGGCTGCATAATTACCCATTAATTCTTTTTGTTGAAACTGTGTAAGGAATTGGCGTTTCTTTCGACCAAGTTAATAATTGCATCATGTGGAAAATATAGATGACCATTAAAAAAATAATATTGGCGATAAATTTTTTGTTATTGGCGACTAATGTCGCTGCAGAAGAACCCGACTGGATCCCTTATCAAGCAGTGTTGAACCATGTGAAATCCGGTGTAAAAAATGGCGTTTCATTGATGCTGGTTGATTATCAAGCAATTAAAACAGAGGGCAGTCTGGATAAAGCCTATCAGGCGCTTTCTGCTTTTAAATTGGAGCGATTGTCTAGCCGTAATGAAAAATTAGCATTTTATATCAATGCCTATAATATTCTTGCCTTGAAAAAAGTGCTGGACTATTGGCCTACAAAAAGTATTAAAGATTCGGGTAGTTTTTTTAGTCCGGTTTGGGATAAACCGGCAGGATCTTTAGGGGGAGAGAGCGTATCTTTAGGTCAAGTTGAGCATAAAATTCTGCGACCTATGGGCGAACCTCGGATACATTTAGCCATTGTTTGTGCATCAGTGAGTTGTCCCGATCTTCGAAATGAGCCGTATACAGCTGCAAAGCTTAATGATCAGCTAAATGATCAAGCAAGGCAATTTTTAAATAATAAAGATAAAGGTTTAAAAATAGAGAAAAAAGCGATTCGGTTATCTAAAATATTCGACTGGTTTGAAGAAGATTTTGATGTTAATGGCGGGGTAACGGCATTTATCAAACGTTATAGAACGGATTTACCCGCATTACAAATTAAAACCAATATTTCTTACGATTGGGCAGTTAATGGTGTGGAATAATATGATTTAAACCTTATTAAATCAGAAAAATGTGTCATCAAGGTTTAAAATACCCTGACTGTTTAATTCCAAGGATATAAAAAGATGACACATGAATTGTCTACACCTGAGCAATGGCTGCAATTGTATGGTGATATTCTCTATCGTTATGGGCTGGCACGCGTTCGTAACGCTGAAGTGGCAGAAGATTTAGTTCAGGAAACACTGCTGGCTGCACTGAAAGCTAAAGAAAATTATGCAGGTCAATCATCAGAGCAAACGTGGCTGATTGGTATTCTAAAACATAAAATAATCGACAGTTTTCGTAAGGCATCACGAGAACAGGCACAAGAATATGATGATGGTTTTGCGAGTGATAATGATGATGATTATTTTGATTACCAAGGGGAGTGGCAGGTCGACTTTTCTCCCTGGTCCAAGCCTGATAAATCAATGGAACAAGAACAATTTATGACAACCTTGCAAGATTGTATTTCGCGTTTGCCACCCAAAATGGCGCAATTATTTGTTTTGCGTGAATTTGATGGGTTGAAGAGCGAGGATATTTGTGAGTTGATGTCAATTTCAACCCTGAATAACTTTTGGGTTATGTTGTCGAGAGTAAGAGTGCAATTGCGGCACTGTCTTGATATTAATTGGGTTAATCAGTAGAGGCAATTGAAATGTTAACATGTAAAGAAGCCAGCTATTTAGCTTCAAAAAAACTGGATGAAAAATTAACATGGCGTGAAAGTCTGGAGTTTAAACTGCATATTATGATGTGTGGATTATGTCGACGATATGCCATGGAGATGGAAAAATTGCATGGCGTGCTGCAAAAAACGGGGGAATCCAGTTTGTCGTTGTTACCAGAGTCTATTCAACTTTCCAGTCAATCCAGAAAACGAATAAAACGAGCTTTAGATAAAGCTTTACTGTAAAAATAATTCCTGATTAATGTTCACGTCTGAGCAGGGTTGGGCTGGAACAATCAATAGTAGAAAAATATAAACATGTTCAAGGCGTGAAGATTGTTTTTGCCTTATTCTTTATTTTGGAGCTTAGGAGATTATATGAATGATACTGCAATAAGTGAGTCAGTACAAAACTATTACGGACAAGTACTTAAATCCAGTCAGGATTTAAAGACCAGCGCTTGTTGTACTCTGGATGCCATGCCATGGCATTTGCGTCCCTTTCTAGCCGATATACACCCTGAAGTGGTTTCACGTTATTACGGTTGTGGTTCGCCTTTACCTCCTGCATTAGACGATTGCACCGTATTAGACCTGGGATGTGGTTCAGGGCGTGATTGTTATTTGCTATCTCGTTTAGTCGGTGAAGCAGGCAAAGTAATTGGTATCGATATGACAGATGAGCAGCTTGAAGTTGCCAGACGTTATTGTCATTGGCATGCTGAGCGTTATGGTTATGCCCAATCCAATGTTGAATTTGTGCAAGGCTACATTGAAAACCTGGCTGCCGCGGGCATTGCTGATAATTCCATTGATGTTGTGGTGTCAAACTGTGTGGTTAATTTATCGCCTGACAAACAACAAGTGCTATCAGAAATATTTCGTGTACTTAAACCGGGTGGTGAAATTTATTTCTCCGATGTCTATGCGGATAGACGCATCCCTCAAGCACTTAAAATGGAACCCGTATTATTAGGTGAATGTTTGGGTGGGGCTTTGTACTGGGAAGATTTCCGCCGTATCATGCAGGATCTCGGTTGTCCTGATGTTCGGGTAATAAAAGAAAACCCCATTACCCTGGAAGACCCTGAAGTTGCAGCCAAAATTGGTATGGTGAATTTCAGGTCAGTCACGATTAGAGCATTCAAGATACCTTTAGAAGATCGCTGCGAGGATTTTGGGCAGGTTGCCATTTATAAGGGGACTTTAGCTCAACACCCCCATGCCTTTGATTTAGACGATCACCATCATCTTGAAACGGGCAGACCTTTACGAGTATGTGGTAATAGTTCAGATATGCTGGGTTCTAGTCGTTACAGCAAACACTTCGAAATTGTAGGTGATAAATCCACTCATTTTGGCTTGTTTGATTGTGCGCCACCTAATAAAAGTTTATCTACTGGGTCTGATGTGGCTTGCTGTTAATGATGACCGCTGTTTTTAGTCAGCTAAGTATTGTTATTCCCATTGGGCCAAATGATCAGTCCTGGCGGCAATTATTAACTGAATTATCCGTATTTGGCAAACAACTTGAAATTATTCTAGTCGCCTGCAACGGTCTGCCTGATGATATTGAGCTATCGAGTCATGTCGTGTGGATTCAATCCACTCAAGGGCGTGCAAAACAGCTTAATACAGGCGCTAACCTGGCATCGCGTAATTTTATCTGGTTTCTGCATGCGGATACGGGATTTACCTCGGGTGTTATGGCAGCTGTTCAGCACTATATCGAAACAAGTGATAATAATTTAGGTTATTTCAGGCTAAAATTTGCCAGTGATGGACCTAAACAGACGCATTTGAATGCATGGGCAGCGAATATTCGCTCGCAATTTTTTGGTCTACCATTCGGTGATCAAGGCTTTATCATCAATAAAGTTGTTTTTGAACAAATGAAAGGGTTTGATGAAAGTGTAAGCCTGGGGGAAGATTTGGATTTTGTTGTCCGTTTGCAAGCAGCCAATATTCCATTACAGCAATTATCTGCCGAATTAATTACCAGTGCAAGACGCTATCAACAACAGGGTTGGTTTATGACCACTATTCGACATGTCTGGTTAACCTGGCGCTTAACTCATCAAGCCAAACAGCGTTTGGGTTTTGTATCATGAGTGGCGCGATAGCTATTTTTGTCAAAACCCCCGGACTTTCGCCGGTTAAGACCCGCTTGGCAGCAACATTGGGGAAACAAGCGGCAGAAGCGTTTCATTTAGCGTCTGCTCAGGCAGTTGCAGAAGCTGTACAAGCCGCCTGTATAGAAGAAAATGTTCAGGGTTATTTTGCCGTCGCTGAACAATCCGCATTGAGTCATGAGGATTGGCAGGATTTACCTTCTGTATGGCAAGGCAAAGGGGGGTTAGGTGAGCGCATGGCACATATTTATCAAACACTGCTCGGTAAACATAATTTTGTTATTTTAATCGGCGCTGATATTCCCCAAATAACAGTCGCTGATCTTTTGCAGGCATTTACCTGGTTACCTCATGACGAACAAGCACGACTGGTATTTGGTCCCTGTCATGATGGCGGGTTTTGGTTGTTTGGTGGGAATTGCAGCATACCGCACACTATCTGGACGGAGGTTACTTACAGCGTTAATGATACGGGCGCTCAATTCTTTAAACAGATTGAACAGGTCGGTAATATTAAAACCTTAGCTTTAATACGTGATGTTGATGAAGTAGATGATTTACTTTTATTAAAAAAAACCTTAATTGAAATGAAACAGCCGTTACCCGGACAACAGGCGCTGCTTGGTTTTTTGGATAAGGTTTTATTTGAAAAAATGTAACCTGTATTACGCTATTGCTTTTTAACTAGTTATTGTTCCTACTCTATACACGATAAGTCAATCAAATAGCATTTTTCACCAAAAAACATATGAAAAACCATAAATTAAAAGTAAGTATAGGTGCTTACAGTGACAAGGGTGTAAAAGCCGATAATGAAGATTGTTATGGTGCAAAAATAGAGAATGGATCACAGCTTGTTCACAAAGGCATTGCCATCGTCATTGCCGATGGAATGAGTGGCAGTGATGCAGGTAAGCAGGCCAGCCATTGTTGTGTTACCAGTTTCTTGAGTGATTATTACAGTACGCCTGATTCATGGACGGTGAAAAATGCAGGGCAGAAAATTCTTTCTGCCACTAATTCCTGGTTATTTACTCAAGGACAACAGCGTTACGGATCAACCAAGGGTATGGTGAGTACCTTAAGTGTGTTGATTTTTAAATCAACAACAGCGCATATTTTTCATATTGGTGATTCTCGTATTTATCGATTAAGAAAAGGTAACCTGGAATTAATGACGCGTGATCATCGTATTCAAGTGTCAGATGAAAAAAGTTATTTAAATCGGGCGATGGGCATAGAACCTCATCTTCAAGTCGATTACAAAGCATTCCCTTTGGAATTGGGGGATTTATTTGTGATGAGTACGGATGGTGTGCATGATTTTGTCGCAGAAAAATCTTTGAAACAGATTATTCAAGGTGAAGATGATTTAAATAATCGTGCAAAAAGACTGGTGCAACAAGCCATAGATAATAATAGTGATGACAATTTGACATGTCAGCTGGTGAGTATTGAGCAGTTACCCTTGGCAAAAGAGGATGAAATTCTTCGTCGCCATGCTAACTTACCGTTTCCACCCGAGTTAGACAAAGGAATGGTGATTGATGGTTATCGTATTGAAGCCGAATTACATGCCAGTAAACGCACACAAATTTATCGTGCTTTTGATACACAGACAGAGACGCGGGTGATTTTAAAAACCCCTTCAATATTGTATGAAGATGATATCCAGTATATTGAACATTTCTTATATGAAGAGTGGGTGGGGAAGCGTATTGAGCACGATAATGTATTAAAGGTGCTGGGTACAGACAGAAAAAAAAGTGGTATCTATTATGTGACTGAATATATAGAAGGGCAGACCTTGAGAGAGTGGATGGATAGCCATCCCAAACCTTATATTCAGGAAGTCAGAGAAATTGTAAAGCAAATAGCCAAAGGTCTGCGGGCATTTCATCGTATGGAAATGTTACATCAAGATTTAAAACCTGAAAACATCATGTTTGATAAAGAGGGAACAGTAAAGATTATTGACTTTGGCTCAGTCAAAATCGCGGGGGTTGCGGAAATTATGCCAATGGAACGGGGTGAAGACAATATATTGGGTACATTGAATTATACTGCGCCTGAATATCACTTGGGACAGAGGGGTACGGTTAAGTCAGATATTTATTCATTAGGGGTGATTACTTATGAAATGATTAATAAAGCCTTACCCTTTGGCAGAGATATGCCAGAAAAACCCAATAAAATTAATCTTGCTAAATTGAAATATGTTCCTAGTTTTCATAAAAATACCATGGTGCCTTATTGGATAGACGGTGCCTTAAAAAAGGCGACCTTGATTTCACCACAAGCAAGATATGATGTGTTATCTGAATTTCTTTACGACCTGTCCCATCCGAATAAGGAATTTCTTAAATCAACAGATAGTTTGCCATTAGTTGAACGAAATCCATTGATGTTCTGGAAAGCATTGTCCGGGATATTACTTGTCAGTAATTTAGTGCTTTTGTATTTTTTAAATTTAAAATAAAAATTGACAGAGGTCAGCACCACGGCATGAAATTTTTGTGTCCGGTATAGTGTAACCACATCACACTTATACTCTGTAATTTATGATGCTGGAGTGACAGGAGCGATTATAAGTTGTTAATATTTACCTGTGGGAATGAGAATTACGTTTTTTGTTGCGTGGCTATAGATCGTAATCAGCATTTTTCTTCAAGCGATACTTGCACATCCCTGTGCTTCGTGCCTATTTTATTCGCGCCACTGTATCTTGGACTTTAATTGATTTAACAAATCATCTGATAAATTATGTAGCTTTATTGTCTGTTTGTGCTGTGTAATATCTCTACCTAACAAGCGTAAAGATAATTTTGCCAGAACTTTGTTATGACAAAAATTACTTTTAATTAACCCGTTTTGATATAAATCAATAAATCCATTTGGGCTGTTAATATGTTCGACTAATACGCCTTCCTGGGTAAAACCTAAGTGTAAGGTATTTTTTTGAGCATAATCATTATAGCCATAAACAAAAGAACAAATTTTATTCAAATTAGCTTGGTTAAAAGCAAAGTCCATCACCAGTAAGCTTGCTTCCAGACTTATCCCAGTCTTTCTGTTAGCACTGTCTTCTATTCCTAATAAAAGTTCTGCTCTACTGTGATTCACTTGATAGTCAGCAAGTGAAGCTAAACCTACGGGAGTATAATGACCCTCCTGTTCTTTTAAAATAACCCATTCAATCCTTTTAACATTTTGCGGTAACTCTGCGTGTTCTTTTAACAACCTTTGCTCTAAATCAGATTTAGATAGCCTCCTGTTTTGTGCCAATCGGTACAAATCCATAAAACTATCGTTTTGATAGCATTTATAAATAAAATCGACATGCTCTGTAGATGAGCGCTCCAGCCTGATCGACTTACCTTTTAAGGAATTAAATCCCAGTGGTTGACAAGAAAATGATTTACTTTCCACCGGTATCTGCTGTGTTTGTCGTTTTACTGCCGCCGCTATCCGTTGAACCTGTTGTTTTACTGCCTGTATCCGTTGTTTTAGAGCCATCTGTCACTATTTTTGAGCCTGAATGACCATCGGCGCTCACGCCGTCCGACTTTAAAAAGGTGTCCACTTCTGAAACAATTGCCTCTGCGAAAACAAGCTCGCCATTTATTAAGGGTACCGATACAGCTTGAAAATAAACGGCATTATTCTCTAAATTCAGGGTGCTAATATCTGTAAGGTTTAAGCGAATAATAAAAGAGTTACCTTGGTTGGGAAGGCTGCCTAATGGAGTATCCTCTACGGTAAAACCTTCTAATCCACGAACAGGTTCTGTTTGAAAAGCACCTATAATTTTAAGGGTCTCTCTATCTAATTCAAAATTATTTAATGGAAAGTCCAACCATTGAGATGCGGAACCAAGCCGTGTGCTGTAGGCTAAGAATACAACGGTTGGTGAATCATTTTGCATTCCTCCAACAATAAAATCTATTCTCGGCTGCAGGCCATTTTTAATCGCAGTGCTAATATCCTTACTGTATAAAAAACCTTCTGCACTTGATCCTAACTTACCACTTCCTTCGGTACTTAATGCCAAATTATTCTTAATAATTGGCGGTGTTAAGATTTCAATAGGGTAGCCGATTTGATCCATTGAGAGTGATGATACAGTGGGTGATGCATTATCCGCCTTACCCAATCCCCCCGCATTAGCTGTACTAATTCCTATTGCAAGTTTACCTGCTGATATATAAGTGATCGCCTTTTTAAATGTACTCAATTTCATTCTCACAGTGAATTTATAATGAGTGTAGATTCTAGTACCAATTTGATAAAAATGGCAACCTGGTATGATTAAAAGTGTGTGGGAGCTCTAAATAATTTTAATAAAAATTGACAATTAATAGAATGTGAGAAGAATGAAAGCAGTAAACTACCCTCACTATTCAATAGGGTTGATTGTTGGTGCAACATTATGCTGTAACTGCCCCAAAGTGGAGCGAACCTTTGTTTTACCATACTCTCCCTCTACAGAAAACTTTAATATAGAGCTGTTTTATTTTTTTTGGCATGATACCTGCATTGAGTAGTGATATATTAAAAACTATCTACGGTCACCGAGGTTGGGGATGAGTAAAAAACAAACATTAGTTGTTATTGGAAACGGCATGGTTGGTCAGAATTTTCTGGTCAGTCTTATGGCTAGTGGCATTAAAGACCAATATGAAGTCGTTACCTTTTGTGAAGAGCAACGTGTCGCTTATGACAGGGTGCATTTAACCGAATATTTCTCAGGCAAAACGGCTGAGGACTTATCTTTGGTTGAAGATAACTTTTTTGCAGAAAATGAAATCACCATTCATATTGGTGATAAAGCAGAATCAATAGACCTGGAAAACAAATTTGTTACCTCTGCAAAAGGCGTAGCGATTAGTTATGACAAACTGGTATTGGCAACCGGTTCTTATCCTTTCGTTCCCCCTATCCCTGGGCATGATCGTAAAAATTGTATGGTGTATCGAACCATCGAAGATTTAGAAGCGATTACCAAGGCAGCCAAAACATCTAAAGTTGGTGCAGTTGTCGGTGGCGGATTATTAGGGCTGGAAGCGGCTAAAGCATTAAAAGATTTAGACCTGAAAACCCATGTCATTCAATTTTCACCTAACTTAATGTCTGCTCAATTGGATGCGGGTGGGGCAACAATGTTAGCTGATAAAATTGAAGCATTGGGAATGACCGTTTTAGCCGGTAAAAATACCTTAAAAATTGTTGATGGTGAACAGTGCAAAAATAAAATGGTTTTTGCCGACGGTGGAGAACTGGAAACCGATTTAATTGTTTTCTCTACAGGAATTCGTCCTCGTGATGAAATTGCCAGAGCCTGTGGTTTAAAGCTCGGTGCGCGAGGTGGTATTGAGATTGATAATCAATGTAAAACATCAGACCCTGATGTCTATGCGATAGGTGAGTGTGCGGTTTGGAATAATCAGGTTTTTGGTCTGGTTGCGCCTGGCTATAATATGGCGAGAACAGTGGTTGCCCATTTAGCAGGCGAATTTGCCAGTTTTGAGGGTGCTGATATGAGTACCAAATTAAAGCTGCATGGTGTCGATGTTGCCAGTATCGGTGATGCACACGCGAATACCCCGGGGTCAATGGTTTATACCTATCAAAATGGCGCTGATGGTATATATAAACGCATTGTTGTTAGTGAAAATGGCAAAAAGCTATTAGGCTCTGTGTTGGTAGGTGATGCTTCCGGTTATAGTACCTTGTTACAGTATTGCTTAAATGCTATTGATTTACCTGAAAATCCAGACGCATTAATTCTGCCTCATCGTTCAGATGAATCGGTTGGTTTAGGACCTGATGCCTTGCCTGATTCAGCGCAAATTTGTTCTTGTTTTGATGTCAATAAAGGTCAAGTCTGTTCTGCGATTGAAAAAGGATGTACCAGTATTGCGGATTTAAAAAGTGAAACGCAGGCTGCAACAGGTTGTGGTGGTTGTGCGCCTTTATTAAAGTCTGTATTAGACAGTGAACTGGAAAAATCAGGTATTACTGTTAATACCGATATTTGTGAACATTTTGCCCATACTCGCCGTGATTTGTATAACATTGTGATGGTTGAAGATATTAAAACCTTTGATGAGTTATTAGAGAAACATGGTAATGGTGGTCGTGGCTGTGAAGTCTGTAGACAAGCGGTTGGCTCAATTTTAGCTTCTTACTGGAATGAATATATTCTGGAAAAAAGTCATATAGGCGTACAGGATACCAACGATACCTTCCTGGCCAATATGCAAAAAGACGGAACTTATTCGGTAGTGCCTAGAATGACGGGGGGAGAAGTGTCACCTGACATGCTCATTGCATTAGGTGAAATTGCCAAAAAGTATAATTTATACACCAAAGTGACAGGCGGACAACGCATAGATTTATTTGGTGCCAGAGTGGATCAATTACCGTTAATCTGGAAAGAGCTGATTGATGCGGGTTATGAATCGGGTCATGCTTATGGTAAGTCTTTAAGAACAGTTAAATCCTGTGTGGGTAGTACCTGGTGTCGTTTTGGTGTGGATGATAGTGTGGGCTTGGCTGTTGAGCTGGAAAATCGATATAAGGGTTTAAGAGCGCCGCATAAAATTAAATTTGCGGTTTCGGGTTGTACCAGAGAATGTGCAGAAGCTCAAGGTAAAGATATTGGGGTGATTGCAACCGAAGGGGGCTGGAATTTATATGTTTGTGGTAATGGGGGAATGAAGCCTCGCCATGCTGATTTATTCGCCACTAATCTGGATAAAGAAACCTTAATAAAATACATTGATAGAGTGCTTATTTTCTATGTTCGATCAGCAGATCGTTTGCAAAGAACCTCGGTCTGGATGGAAAACATGGAAGGGGGGCTGGATTATCTAAAATCAGTGGTCATAGATGATCGGTTGGGATTGTGTGATAAATTAGAAGCACAAATGCAGCATGTGGTTGATAGCTATCAATGTGAATGGAAAACGACGATTGAGGATGAATCTAAACTCAAACGCTTCCGCCATTTTGTTAATAGTGATAAAGCGGATGAAAAGGTGTTGTTTGTAGAAGAGCGCGGACAAATTCGTCCCGCGACTGAACAAGAGCGTGATCACATGACCGCAGCGGAGGAAATATAATGACAGCTGAAAAACAATGGATTGATGTATGTAGTGTCGATGATTTGCAACCCGATTCAGGTATCTGTGCATTGGTTGGAAACAAACAAGTCGCTATTTTTTATATGCCCAAAGAAAATGCGGTGTATGCAATAAATAATTACGACCCTTTTGGTAATGCCAATGTGTTATCTCGTGGACTGATTGGTGATCTTAACGGTGTACCTATGGTAGCATCGCCTTTATATAAGCAGCATTTTAATCTGCAAACAGGCGAATGTTTAGACGATAATAGCGTCAGCGTTGAAGCCTATGGCATACGCATAGCAAATGGCCGTGTAGAAGTGAGTCTTTGAGGAAAGTGAATGAATTATAAATATTATATTGCAGATGTATTTACCAATCAGGTTTTTAATGGTGCACAGGTTGCTGTTTTTCCCTGTGCCGATGGCTTAAATGAACAACAAATGGCAAATGTTGCCAGAGAATTGAATTTATCAGAAACTGTTTTTTTGTTTAATAAGGATCAGCCAGCAAGCTCTCGACGGATGAGGACTTTCTCACCTTATAGCGAAAAAGGCTTTACAGGACACCCCGTAGTTGCAGCAGCCTTTGTTTCTACATCGTGTGGAGAAATAGAATTAACGGAACAAAATACAGCGTTGATATTTGAGCAAAATGCAGGCCCTGTAGAAGTAAATGTCACCAACAAGGAAGGTAAACCTGGTTTTATTCAGTTTACTCGCAAGGTATCACCCGTTGTTGATTATTACACACCAACAGAAAGCGAATTGGCTGGATTTTTAGGCATAGCTGAGAAGTATATTGATAATAAGAAGTACAGTACCCGTTTGGTATCCTGTGATTTTCCTTATCTTATTGTGCCGGTGTATTATTATGAAACCTTAAGAAAGGCGAAGTTTAATATGGCAGCATGGAGCCAATCTGATGCACCGCAAACAGCAGCACAGGAAATATTATTAGTTTCGCCTAGAACACCTTTTCAGGATTCTGATTTTTCTCTCCGCCTTTTAGGTCCTAATATTGGTCTGCACGAAGATCCGCCGATTGGAACGGCGATGGCTGCATTTGCCTCTTATTTATGTTCATTTGAGCACATGCGAAAAGGAACTTATACTTTTGCTGTCGATAGAGGGGATGAAAAAATTCGCCGTAGTGTTATTAATCTGGAAATGGATCACCGAGGGGATGATAAGCTAACACTTCGTGTCGGAGGAGAGGCGGTCATGGTCTCTGAAGGAAATATGGTTATTCCTTCGTAAGCAACAACGCACATGATGGCGTTTGGCAGCAGGCGCGTAAGACATAAACGTGCAAGTATCGCTTAGGAACGAGAATTTAATAATATACGAAAGTTTGACACAGGATTTTGGTTTCA
>CAYMPX010000013.1:0-18916 GCA_964392135.1 uncultured Methylomarinum sp. | reverse complement strand
ATGTATACTCAATGCCCGGAATGCCAAACATACCGACCCATTAGTGTAGAAGAACTCCGCAAATCCCAGGGAATGATTTGCTGTAAAACATGCAGAGCCATGTATGATGCACTTCAGCTATTGAGTGAAGGCCCACTCCCTAAAGAAAATAACGCAGGGCAACCAAGCACTTCTTTCAAAGAAAACCTGGGGCTCCCGCATAGGTCGAAACCATCAGTACTGTGGAAAACCGGCTTTGGACTGTGCTTAATTACTCTGATTTTGCAATTATATTATTTTGAGGCGTATAAGCTAACACAAAACCCACTATTTAGACCCTGGTTGGAAAAAACCTGCCAGGTAATAAATTGTCAGCTCCCTCCTTACAAGAATTTAAATGAAATATCCATTTTAAACGGTTCCTTTGAAGTAATCGATGAGCAGTCATACCTTTTTAAAGCCGCTTTTAGCAATCAATCCACCTCTACGCAAACATTACCCGCTATTAAATTATCATTAAAAAGTTTTACTGGACAGGTCTTTGCACAACGGATTTTTTATCCGCAAGAATATTCGAACAACACCTCCCGTGTAATCGAACCCAATATGTCGACAGAAATCACCCTGTCTATTTCAGCCCCATCAAGTCACATTGGCGGCTATCATTTTGAACTTATATAACGCTTATGGCACACCCTGAACTGTATTTAAAAAAGAACGAAGACAAACGCTTACGTAAAGGTCATTTATGGGTTTTTAGCAATGAAATTGATACCAAACGCACACCATTAGACCCCTTTTCTCCGGGTGATATTGTGGTTATAAAAGACAGCTCAGGTAAAGTCATGGGCAGTGCTTACATCAACCCTAATACCTTGATATGCGCCCGCATCATCTCCAGAAAGCACAATATGAAGATGGGCGGCAATTTCTTCAAATACCGTATCAGCCATGCCTTAAAAGTACGAGAGCAACTGTTTGACCAGCCATTCTACCGCCTGATTTTTGGGGAAAGTGATGGCTTACCCGGACTGGTTATTGACCGGTTTGGTTCGGTATTATCGGTACAAATTACCACCGCAGGTATAGAAAAACAAAAAGACATATTAGTTACCACACTGGTTGAAATGTTTGCGCCAGAGGCTATTATTTTAAAAAATGACAATAGCCAGCGACAGCTGGAGAACTTATCGCTAGAGAGTGAAGTGATTTACGGCTCACTCCCGGAAAAGCTCATTATTGAAGAAAATGGCGCTCAATTTCTATTAAATGCGGTCGATGGACAAAAAACCGGCTGGTTTTATGATCATCGTGATAGCCGAGCGAGATTAGCAAAACTTGCCAAAGACCGGCGAGTATTAGATTTATTTTCTTATTCAGCGGCCTGGGGTATTCCTGCGGCTATCGCCGGTGCCACTGAAGTTACCTGTGTGGACAGCTCGGAACCGGCTCTCACAATGGCTAAAAACAGTGCAGAACTCAATAAGATTCAGCAGAAAATGCATTTTGTACGCAGCGATGTTTTTGAGTATCTTAAACAGGCAAGAGAAAACAATGCACGTTTTGATATTATAATTTTAGATCCTCCGGCACTGATTAAACGCAAAAAAGACTTTAAAGCCGGTTATGAAGCATACCGCCGATTAAATCACCTTGCCCTGCAAGTGTTAAATAAAGAGGGCATATTAGTCTCTGCATCCTGCTCACACCATTTAACTAAAGCGAACTTGCATGAAATATTACGTTCCTCGGCACGCCATATAGATCGCCACTTGGTGTTTTTTGCCACTGGGGGTCAAGGGCCAGATCATCCTGTCCATCCATCGATACCTGAAACAGAATATTTAAAAACCTATTTCTGTTCTGTTTCCAGCAGTTTATAATCTGTGCATGAACAGCAAACAACCTTGCGCTCTTTGCAGCCAAGCTGTTGAAATAAATGGATTTAGCCTCAACACCAAAGAAGGTAAAAAAAACTTCTGCTGTGGAGGCTGTTTAAGTATTTATCAATTACTTAACCAAGATAAACTATTACCCACAACAAATGAGAATAAAAATGAAAGCTTGTGAACAATGCGCCGCTGATAGAGTTCAGATTGGACGAAATTATAAAAAAATGCCGGTTTTATCCCGAACCATCGGGCTCATATTAATTTATTTGCCTATTTTCACCTTTCCTTTTGTGTTAATTAGCGGCTATTTAACCTATTACAGCTTAATTCTTTGTGGTGCACAGAATGTAAAAAAATGGGGTGACTATATTCCAGACAGAGCCAGCCACCGCTATTCGTTAAAAGAACAAATCACCATGGACGGATCGTTCAAACTTAGCTTTGCCCAATCAAAACTTTACTGGATACTTAATTGCACAGTCTACTGCCCGTACAGCGTAGCGCTTTTCGAATGGCATGCTTACCTGGTAAAAGTGGTTGAAAACTGGTGGTGTCCGTTCACACATGCCAATAAAGAGAACTATAAAAATGGTTCAATTGATCAATCTTTCTGGCACATTTATCCAGAAGATATTAAAAAGCTCAATAAAGATGACAGAGACAACCCCATCTTTACTGATGAAGCAGACAAGGATTTAAAATAAAGCACAGGCATAAAGTTAAAGGTTCAAAAAAGCAAGCACTCTGTTGTTTGTCTCTTCTTGAACCTTTTACCTTGAACCTTTTAGATCATTTATGTACTATGTGCGACCTTTTCTAAAAAGTGCGTGTCATGCAAATAGGTCCACACAAACTCAAAAACAATCTTATTCTTGCCCCTATGGCGGGGATTACAGATCGCCCGTTTCGTGAGTTATGCCGGCAGTTTGGCGTGGGTCTGGCTGTTTCCGAAATGGTTGCCTCAAACCCTGCATTACAGAAACACCGAAGAACCTTACTCAAAACAGACTATACCGGTGAGTCAGGTTTACGCTCGGTACAAATTTTAGGTACCAACCCCCAACAAATGGCAGATGCTGCCCTGCTTAACCAGCAGCGTGGTGCACAGATTATTGACATCAATATGGGCTGCCCTGCCAAAAAAGTATGCTCGGTCGCTGCAGGCTCTGCATTGCTTAGAAATGAGATCCTGGTTAAACAAATTTTAGATGCCGTAGTCAATACTGTTGATATTCCTGTTACACTTAAAATCCGTACGGGCTGGGATCCTGAAAATAAAAATGCCCTGAGCATTGCTCAAATTGCCGAACAAGCGGGTATTGCAGCATTAACTATTCACGGTAGAACGCGTGCCTGTAAATTTACCGGCAACGCAGAATACGACACCATCAAACAAGTAAAATCCACCGTTAAGATTCCTGTTATTGCCAATGGCGATATAACCTCCGCAGAAAAAGCCCAACAGGTTTTAGATTACACCGCGGCCGATGCCATAATGATTGGTCGAGCCGCTCAGGGTAAGCCATGGATTTTCAGCACACTATTAAAGCAGCTTAATAACGACAAAAACCTTAAAAACCCATCAGTTAACGAGATTCAATTACTCATTAATAATCATCTGGAACACTTATATAGCTTCTATGGCAATATCAGCGGTGTTAGAATAGCCAGAAAACATATCGGTTGGTATTTTGACACGCTAGGCTCAATCCCGACTGCCCGTAGAAAAGAAATTTATCAAGTCAATACGCCAGATCAACAAATCACCATGGTTAATTCAGTGTTTTCCGAGACTGAATTCCTCTATCAACAATGTTCAACAATAGGGTAGCAATGCAACAAAGCGCTAAAATTATCGATATAGACAGCAAAAATACACCCGCACCCGAACCTCTGTCTATTCATGTAAAAAAAACGATGGAGCACTATTTTGCTCAACTTAATGGTCATGATACAACAGGGCTTCATGCCATGGTCATTAGTGAAGTAGAAAAACCCTTAATCGAAGCAGCATTAGAATATTGCGGGCATAATCAAACCAAGGCCTCTAAAATCCTTGGCTTAAGTCGCAGTACTCTGCGGAAAAAACTCGATCTTTACGGCTTATCCTAACCCCCCCCCTTACCTTCTGAGGTTTGTATGAACAAAAAAATTACCCGCGCACTGATTAGTGTTTCCGATAAAACAGCTGTCCTCGATTTTTGCCGAGAACTGGATCAACGGGGTATAGAAATACTTTCAACAGGTGGCACAGCAAAATTACTTGCTGAAAATAATGTTGCCGTTACTGAAGTGTCTGATTACACAGGTTTCCCGGAAATGATGGATGGTCGTGTGAAAACACTGCACCCTAAAATTCACGGTGGCATTTTAGGTCGTAGAGGGATTGATGACGAAATCATGGCAACTAATGGTATTAATGCCATTGATTTAGTGGTCGTTAACTTATACCCCTTTGAACAAACGGTGGCCAATCCTGATTGTGATTTAGCAACTGCCATTGAAAACATTGATATTGGTGGTCCAACCATGATTCGTGCTGCTGCAAAAAATCATGCAGATGTCACGGTTATTGTTGATCCCGCAGATTACAGTGCCATCATTAATGAATTAACGGCTAACGAAAACAGCATTACTCAACAGACTCGCTTTAATATGGCACTCAAAAGTTTTGAGCATACAGCCCAATACGATACCGCTATTTCGGCTTACCTGGGTGCGGTCAATAAGGTGCAATTTCCTGAAACACTTAATTTGCAATATCACCATACGCAAGCCATGCGATACGGTGAGAACCCGCATCAAAATGCCGCGTTCTATACAGAAAAAAATCCGGCTATCGGTACTATTGCTGCCGCAACACAATGTCAAGGCAAAGAACTGTCTTATAACAATATTGCGGATGCAGATGCCGCTTTAGAGTGTGTCAAATCATTCACAGACAAACCCACTTGTGTGGTTGTTAAACATGCCAATCCTTGCGGTGTTGCCCAGGCAGATGATATTTTCACGGCCTATGACCTGGCGTATGCAACCGATCCTACCTCTGCTTTTGGTGGTATTATTGCTTTCAACCAGGAATTAGACGAAAAAACGGCTGCAGAGATTATTAGCCGTCAATTTGTAGAAGTCATTCTTGCCCCTGTGATTAGCTCGGCAGCTAAAGCCGTGTTAGCTGAAAAGAAAAATATCCGGGTATTAGAATGTGGGCAGTGGGAGAGTGTTAACCAGGCCGCTTTTGATTTTAAGCGTGTAGCCAGTGGCTTATTAGTGCAAGAGAAAGACTTTGGTGTAATAACTCAAGAAGATTTAAAAGTCGTCAGTAAACGTCAACCAACTGAACAACAAATAGCTGACATGCTATTTGCCTGGAAAGTTGGAAAATTTGTTAAATCCAATGCCATTGTTTATTGTAAAAACGGTCAGACCATCGGTGTCGGCGCCGGACAAATGAGTCGGGTTTATTCGGCTAGGATTGCCGGTATTAAAGCTGCTGATGAAGGTTTAGTTGTTGCTGGCTCAGCGATGGCCTCCGATGCTTTTTTCCCTTTTAGAGATGGTATTGATGCAGCTGCTGAAGCGGGTATTACTGCCATTATTCAACCCGGTGGCTCGATGCGTGACAATGAAGTGATCGCCGCAGCAGATGAGCATGATATTGCCATGGTGTTTACAGGTATGCGTCATTTTAGACATTAATCTTGACATCCTACCCTGGAAAGGGATTCTTATACTTCACAGTAATAACAAAGAATATTTAAACAATGGTTATTTATTATGTACCACAAACACAAAAGCGCTCCATTCTTCACTGAGCTAAAGGGATCGGTGTCTCCTGGAGTAATACGATGAAAATACTTATCGTCGGTAGCGGCGGACGCGAACACGCCCTGGCATGGAAAGCAGCACAATCATCAAATGTTTCAACTGTCTTTGTTGCCCCTGGCAATGCCGGAACGGCTTTAGAGAAAGACATAGAAAATATTGCTATTGCTGTAGAAGATATTCCTGCCCTGATTAAATTCGCTCAACAGGAAGCGATTGCATTAACCATTATCGGCCCGGAAGTGCCTTTAGTTGCAGGTATTGTCGATGCTTTTACCGAAGCCGGCTTAAAATGTTTTGGTCCAACGGCTAAAGCCGCACAATTAGAAGGCTCTAAAACCTACTGTAAAGACTTTATGGCGAGGCATAATATTCCAACAGCTGCGTATGAAACCTTTACAGAAATCCAGGCGGCTATCGCATATATTCAAGAAAAAGGCGCGCCTATTGTGGTTAAAGCCGATGGCTTAGCGGCGGGTAAGGGTGTGATTGTTGCTGAAACCGAACAACAAGCCATTGATGCCGTTGAAGATATGCTATCAGGCAATAGTTTTGGTAAAGCCGGACATCGCGTGGTGATTGAAGAATTTCTGACGGGAGAAGAAGCCAGCTTTATTGTTATTGCCGATGGCGACTGTGCTTTAGCTATGGCCACATCACAAGACCATAAAGCCAGAGATAATGCTGACAAAGGACCGAATACAGGCGGTATGGGGGCTTATTCCCCCGCACCTGTCGTAACGCCTGAAATGCATAAAAGAGTCATGGATGAAGTAATCAACCCGACGTTAAAAGGTATGCGTGATGATGGCGCTTCTTATACCGGTTTTTTATATGCCGGTTTAATGATTAGCAAAGAGGGGTCGATCAAAGTTCTTGAATATAACTGTCGTTTTGGTGACCCTGAAACACAGCCTATTATGATGCGCCTGAAAAGCAATTTAGCTGATTTATGTTTAGCGGCATTAGATAAAAACCTTGGCAATATGACCACAGAATGGGATGAACGCCCGGCTTTAGGTGTAGTATTAGCCGCCGGCGGTTATCCTGAGTGTTATGCAAAAGGCAAGGTGATCTCTGGCTTGCCGACTGAAGAACAGACGGATAGTAAAGTGTTTCATGCAGGCACTAGCAAAGTTGACGGCAATATCGTAACCTCTGGAGGTCGTGTATTATGTGCCTGCGCTTTAGGTGATAGTATTGCCGATGCACAAGAGAAAGCCTATGCCCTTAGTAATAAAATCCAATGGGATGATATTTTTTATCGAACCGATATTGGTTTTAAAGCCATTAATTAGCCTTTAAGGAACGAGAATTTAATAATATACGAAAGGTTTGACGTAGGATTTTGGTTTCACAGTGGTGCTAGCCAAATAGGCGCATAGCAGGCTATGTAACTGTTTGGCTAGTGCCGCTGTGGAGCCAAAAGACCCGTCAGTATTCGGGTATTATTGAATCCTCGTTCCTAAAGGTAGAGCGGACTTCAGTTCGCCCTGCCCTGCTTTGATGCGCTAGAAATAGACCGTTGTCTCAAGGTAAAAATTCCGGCTGGCAATAGGTAGATTATCAGGGTAACTATTGAGAGCCGGCTCCTTGCCATGCGTATCTAACACATTTCGTACCGATGCTGTAAAATCGACATAACCAAAAAACCGCTGACTATTGAGAGTGATGTCTATCGTTTCATAATCTTTCAATTTAGAATTACTACTGCCTTCTAAATTTAACCTGTTCCCCACCCAATTTAACTGGGTTTGTAATTGCCATTTCGCTAAAAACTGCCAGGCAGCGGCGACATAAAGCTGATGCTCAGGAACACCACTCACTCTGGCTTTTGTTTGCTCATTTCTCGCATATTGCCAGGCATAATTTCCCTTTAAGTTCCATTGCTCATGAAATTGCCAATCCCACTCAAATTCTGTCCCAAACCCTGTTTGTCCTGCTGAATTTTGAACCATAGGAACTGTTCCTCCAGTTGAGGTGGATACCGCTATCAAATTTTTGATCTGGTAAAAATAAAAATTACTGAGTAGCCTCAAATTACTTAGCGGTCTATAGTCAAAAGCCAATTCAGTGGTTTCTATGGTTTCTGGAACAAGGCTTGGATCACCTATAAACAACGGACTGTTTTGCTGTTTTTGCTCCAGGAAACTTGGCGCTCTGAATGCTTGTCCATACATTAATTTAGTGCTTAACTGCCCATTAACATTCCAAACCAGAGCAGCCCGGGGATTAAAGGTACTACCAAAATCAGAATACTCATCGTAGCGAATACCTGCGGTCAATTGCCAGTCCTGACTCATCTGCCATTCATCCTGTAAAGCAAGCGACCAAATGGTACGCTGTGAATCGGGCAAAAATATCAAGTCAGTTCCTGTCACATTTGTTAACTGTCCATCGACGACAGCTTGAGTACCATCCAGTATGCCTTTACCAAAGTTACGGCGTTCTTGTGGACGTACTTGCTCATAACGAAATCCTGCGGTTAATCGCAATAAATGATCCGTAAATCCTTTAAAAATACTACTCGCGTCAAAGGTAGCGACTTGATTTTCTATACCCAATTGAGTAATTACGCCATCAGGAAACCTGACTAACTTTCCCGGACCAATATTACCCGCACCATTAATAGGTAATACCGTACCCTCAGGAAAATTATGTAACGTTGTATCGATATTGCTATAGAGATAGCTGCTATGCGCCAATAATTCCCAATCCTCTATGAGGTCTTCGCTGGAAAATCGTAGATCAGTTAAGTAAATTTCACTATTCAATTTACCTTGGTCATCTAAAGAACCTCCCGCGCCCGCTCTTAACCCGCCATCTATTTGATTAAACGCCCCAAAACCAAGATCCCAATATTTACGCTGTAAATTTACATGGGCATCCCAACGCTGTTGTTTCGTTTGCATCTCATTGGGTGCTAATGATGCATTCGTTGCAAACTGACTATCAAACTGAGATTGAAAATCTGAATTAATCACCCGATCATCATCATTGTTATTATGCTGATATTGCAAGGTGGTCGCAATGTCCCAGCCTAATAACTGCTGACTGTGTTGTCCCCAAACACTCTGAGTGTCCCAGGAACCGCCTCTAATACCGATCACTGTACCATCAATATCCTTTGCCTTTTTGGTGATGATATTAATCACACCTGCAAAGGCATCCGCACCATATAATGCAGACCCAGGCCCTCGAATCACTTCAATTTTTTGAATGGCCTCAATCGGCAACCTCATCCCCGTCATGGTACTGCCTTTATAGGGTACAGAAAACCGAGTACCATTCAGTAAAACCAGGACTTGCGCATTGACACCATTCTTCATTCCGCGCATGGAATAGACTGGGTCATTCGTGACTGCCTGGATAGCAACATGCAAACCAGGAACCGTTTCAAGCACTTGAGATAATTCTGTTGCTCCCATCGTATCAATCTGCCGAGCGGTAATCACTGTTGTTACCGAAGCGGACAGATAAGCGGGTTTTCTCGTACCTGTTGCAATAGAGACCGGCATGTTAGCTAACTCAGCAGGAGACATAGAAAAAAAATCGTCTATATCTTCGTCCGCCAGCAATTCAGTGCTATAACTACAACCGAATAAAACGATAACAACCAGAGCCAATCCTTTATCTATTACTTTTTTCATCAACAGCTACCATTTCAACTTATCTAATGGCATAGGTTTGGCAATCCCATAACCTTGTGCATAATCAACCCCCAAGTCCTTGAGTAACTCAAAAATTTGTTGAGTTTCCACAAACTCAGCAATGGTTTTCTTACCCATCACATGTCCGATTTCATTAATTGATTTAACCATGGCAAAGTCAACTTTATCATCCATAATATCTTTAATAAAAACGCCGTCAATTTTCAAATAATCAACAGGGAGGTTTTTTAAATACGCAAAAGAAGACAGACCACTGCCAAAATCATCTAAAGAAAATGAACAGCCTTTCCTTCTTAATTGATTAATGAATTTTGTCGCATAGATTAAATTACTAATGGCCGCTGTTTCGGTAATTTCAAAACAAATTTTATTGGTTGGAATGGCGTATCGTTCAAATACTTGAGAAATAAAACCCAGCATACTTTCATCAGAAAGTGAAAGCCCTGATAAATTAACAGAACATACTGCTATTTTTTCCAGGCGTTCAGGATCATCAGCCAGCCATGAAAACAAATGAGAAATTACCCATTTATCTAAAGCCACTGCTATATTGTATCTTTCGGCTGCCGGTAAAAATGCCCCGGGGGGAATGATGTTACCGTCGTTGTCCTGATATCGAACCAATGTTTCAAAATGAACGCCGTCTTCAGATTCAGAGATAGGCACAATAAGCTGCCCATACAGCATAAAATTATTTTCATCAATACCCTGATGAATCTTCTCTACCCAGCGCATTTCACCTTGACGCGAAGCCAGTTCTTTATCATCCGGTCTAAAAATATGAATTCGGTTTCGACCTCTTTCTTTTGCGGCATAACAGGCGGCATCCGCTTCTTTCAAAACATCGACAGCATTCCCTGTGCCACAGTTAATTGCCGAAATACCAATACTGACACCGACAAAAAAACTCCGGTCTTCCCAGGCAAACTGAAAATCCTGAATAGTATTCCTTAGTTTTTCACAGGCATGAGCGGCTTCATCCAGTGAGCAATTAGTCATTAATATGCCAAACTCATCACCTCCTAACCGAGCTAACACGTCACATTTTCTAATTTGTCCCTTTAAAACATCACCTAGCTGTCTTAATAATTCATCACCCGCTAAATGCCCACTGGTATCATTAACCACCTTAAATTGGTCTAAATCCAGATAGCACAGTGCATGCTCTATTTTCCCTTCATTCACGCCAATTAATGCATTTTTAACAATAGAATCAAACTTCCCCCTATTCACTAGTCCCGTAAGTGCATCATGGCTTGCTTGATAGGCTATTTTTTCTGATAAAGCATGTGCTTCTGTGACATCTTCACATACCAGTAACAAATAATTGTGCTGTCTTTCATCGACAATTAACCGTGCTGTTTCTCTGACCCATATAATACACTTATCCTGGCAAATCAATCGAAGCTCTTGTTTATGTACTCTGTTGGGTGAAGTCATACATAAATCCAGTAACATTTTTAATTCACACTTATCATCAGGATGTGCAAAATCAAAAAGTGAGCAACTCTTTAGTTGCTCACTATTCAAACCTAATTGCTTTGCCCCAAAGCGATTAACTGACAAAATCAAGCCATCCGGGGAAAGGTGAAACACCATGGTCGGGTTATTATCATATAACGCAAGATAATGATCTTTTGCAACGATTAAGGATCGGTTCTGTCGATCTACAGTAGCAATCATTTGGTTAAATGCATCAACCAATTCACCTAATTCATCGTTACTCGGCTTCACTGCCCGCCGTGAATAATCCTGTTCCCTGGTAATGGTATTAACGGTCTTTAATAACTTATTTAACGGATGGGTAATCACTCTAAGTAACGGCATTGTGAATAGAAATGTAATAACCGTTGTTGCAAACAACACCATCACAAGCAGCCCTGTATATTTGATTTTTCTTATAAAGACCTGATCTAAATCAGCATGAATATAAACCATACCTAACAGGTCAGCATCAACAACAATCGGCTTGTACACATGCAGAAAAGTACGTTCATAATAACTATTTTGCTCAGCCAGCACTTCAGGGCAGACATCTTTTAGATGTGCTTTCACCTTAATGAAAGCAAAAACCTTACCATTCTTATCATAAATACATGCCGCATGGAATATTGGTAATTGAGTTAAAGCCTTTAAATTTTCTTTTGCCAGCTCCGGGTCATCAAATAATAATGCAGCGCTACTTCTATTACCCACTATCTCAGCCATCGCTGATAAATCATCTAATACATTCTGTTTAAATTCAGTAACCTCAAAAACCAACAAGATGAATGCTGCCAATACCAAGCCCGAACCACTGGAAAATATTAAAATGGATAATAACTTGTTTCTTATCGAGAGGTCTCTAATCAATTTAATCATTCGATGCTCCCGCATAAATATCAGCCACTTCTAATAATTTTGCACTAATACCCAAACCATTCGCCCTTAATGTCTTTAGATTAATCTTTAACCTGACCTTCCCTTGTTCAAGAGAAAACGCAATCATACCTCCAGATTCAATAAATGCTGTAGACTCCCCTACGGTTAAAGTGCTAGCAGATATATTTATCATCAAAATACTTTTTGACAATAAGCTCAATTCATTTTCAGACGCTGCAGATGAAAAATAAATCAGCTGACAATGTTGCAACTCATTAATTGAATTAACTCGAAATAAACGAATAGGCTTGCTTCTCACAAATCGCTTTTCAATAGGATCAATAATGGAGCCAAAGGGATCTTCACCAAAAATGCACAAATTAAACGTGACCAAGTCATTTTCAGACCAAGTGATAAATTTAGTGAAGTTATAGAGATAACCCGCTTTAATTTTATATTCAACTGAAGTTTCCTTAGCAAAAGAAAATCCCGATAAAAAGAATACATAGGAAAAGAGCAGTACGCTTAATAAATAGCGTACTTTTTTTATATGAAAGTTATATTTATCCACAATCAAAGCAAAATACAACAAACACACCTCAGGTTAAAGATCAGTGACTGGTACGGGGATGCAGAAAAGTATAGCTCAAGCCTGTAATAAAGCTATACCTCAGAAAAAAAGCATCGCAAAACATCAATCATATACTGATGATCCGCCACCCCCGCACTTTCCCTGATACTGTGCATAGCCCACATGGGATTACCCACATCGACCGTTCGAATCCCTAGTTTTGCCGATGTCATAGGACCAATAGTACTTCCGCAAGGTATATCGGTACGATGTGAATACTTCTGATACGGCACATCACTTTGCTTACACCAGTTAATAAACAGGGCTTCTGAAATACTCTCCGATGAATAGCGATGATTCGCATTCAATTTAATAACCGGACCTTTGTTTACCATGACTTTATGCTCAGGCTCATACGCTGCAGGGAAGTTGGGCTGATAAGCGTGTGCCATATCAGCACTGATCATAAAACTATTCGCCAATGCACATAAATACGCTTGTGTGTCCATGTCTTGTGCTAAAGCGATGCGCTGTAAAATATCGGGTAAAAAGCTGCCATCGGCACCCTTGGCACTCTCGCTGCCAACTTCTTCATGATCAAAAAAAGCACAAACCAGGGTGTTGCCCGAGTTTAACACCGTCTCATCCAGCAAAGCCTTTAACCCCGCATGACAAGAAGCCAGATTATCTAATTGACTATTGCTATAGAATTGTTGTTTATCTCCCCAAAAAACCCCTTTTTGCGTGTCATAAACATTTAATTCCCAGGATAAAATTTTCTCCGCTTTAATCCCCGATGCGCTTGCTAATAAATCCTGCAAATAGCTTGCAGACAACTGCCCATCCAAGAGGGTTGATATAATCAGAGAAAGCTCATTTTGCTTATGTAATTTTAAACCCTCCTCATTCACCATTCGATTCATATGAATGGCCAAATTAGGTAAGCGTAACAACGGCTGTTGAAAACAAACTAATTGACTGGCAATGCCGGCATCAGCCGTTTGATAACTCACCCGTCCCGCTAAACTTAAATCTCTATCAGTAAATGTTGCTAAAATAGGCCCGCCATACACCTCTACACCCAAGCGAAGCACGCCACTGTCTTTATTAACCGGATTAGGCTTTATTCTTAATCCCGGGGAATCCGTATGTGCCCCTATGATTTTATAGCCCATATCAGCTAACGATTTTCCTCCGGCGACAAAAAAAATAATTGAAGAATCATCCCTGACAATATAATAACGTCCTCCCGCAGTTAACTCCCAGGTCTGCTTTTCATCTAACCGCTTAAAATCAAAACCATGTAATTGTTGCTCTATTTGTTTAACCGCATGAAAAGGACTGGGACTCTTATCAATAAAATCAAGTAAATCTGTAACCTGTTGCTCTGCCGTCATACTCTTTCTTTTAACTGTTCTAAATATCTAGCTAAAACTAGCTATTAAGGGGTTTATCCGCACTTGGTTGGCAATTATTAACTCATTCCAACTCAAGCCTCATGACGCTCAGTTGCGCCGGAGAACATTTTAGCAAAATCTGTTTAACCTCTTTAAACGGCATAAAGCGTTTAATTTCAGTGTCATTTAATCTTGCTAAAATATTTAAAGCAGCATTGTGGTCGGCTTGAAGAACACCCCCCCGTCTTCACGATAAAATTTGTCGCCAACACGTTTACCTTTCAATAAACCTGCCTTGAGTCCATTTGCGATGTGTAAGCACAGTTAACACACGCATGGTTTGCTCCACTGCTGTATATAGACAAAAATATTCTGTCCATAGAGATAGCATTTCATAAAAATAAACAAAAATCAAACAACAGTTTTTAACGCCAAACAAACTGAATTAATACAATATCGTAATCCTGTCGGTTCAGGGCCATCTTCAAATAAATGCCCTAAATGGGCATCACAAGACTTACATGTCACTTCTACACGTCTCATTCCATGGCTTTCATCACTATTCTGATTGATCTGCTCCTTATTTATCACCGACCAAAAACTCGGCCAGCCTGAACCGGAGTTGTATTTACTTTCAGAAGCAAATAATGCCTCTCCACAGCACACGCAATGATAGACACCTTGTTCTTTACAATCCGTATATTTACCCGTGAATGCCCGCTCCGTTCCTTTATTTCGACAAACATTAAATTGCTCTGTTGTTAATACCTCTCGCCATTCTTGCTCTGTTCGTTGATTCATTGCCATTTGAAGATCCTCTTGTGTTCGCTATTTGATTGTACGCATGCCACAATTTCATGCAAAGTTTTAATACCTTTAATGCTCGATAACTTTCTATTAAAGGACAAAATAACAATGCTTTTGCTCGTAAATGACTGTCAAAAAAGTTATGGTACAATGTTCGGATTAATGGTTTCAAAGAGAATAATCATGAGTGAAATGATGAACACAGGCGTTGAGTTAATGCTAATAGGCATGGGAATAGTCTTCGCCTTTCTTGCATTACTGATAGTGATAGTTAACATTATGACTGCAGTTATCCAACGTTTCTTTCCAGAAGCGCCTATAACAGCAGTTCCCTTATCGGCATCAACCAGTTATACGGATGCCAGCGTTATTGTAGCTATAAGTGCGGCGGTACACCAATACCGCGGCAGATATAAACAATAGAACGATACGACATGCGGTTACCGTTGTGGGATTTTTAGCCAGTTTTTCAATAGCGACGCAACTGTTTCAGTAACGCAGTCTACCGGGCAAAAACAAACAATAGAAAGCTTCAACTTTGACCGTACGAAGTATTTTCAGGATCCTTAAAGCAAACCCACAAAGTGAGCTTAATTAAGACAGACCTACAAAGGTCACAGGAGAAAAATCATGGCAGAGATTAACAAGCCCTTAGGTATAACAGAAGTTGTGTTACGAGATGCGCATCAATCAATCCTGGCGACACGCCTACGCATTGAAGATATGCTTCCTATTTGCGAACAATTAGATCAAATTGGTTACTGGTCTATTGAATCCTGGGGCGGTGCTACCTTTGATGCTTGCATTAGATACTTAGGTGAAGACCCTTGGGAAAGATTACGCTTATTAAAGACTGCCATGCCAAATACACCACAGCAAATGCTGTTCCGTGGTCAAAATATTTTAGGCTATCGTCATTATGCTGATGATGTGGTGGATAAATTCGTAGAACGTTGTGCCATTAACGGCATTGACGTATTCCGTATTTTTGATGCCATGAATGATATGCGTAATATTGAGCAGGCGGTTAAAGCCGTGCTTAATACCGATGCTCATGCACAAGGCACTATTTCTTATACCACCAGCCCGGTTCACACCATTGATACATGGGTAGAACAAGGTAAGAAAATTGAAGATATGGGCGCGCACTCTATCTGCATTAAAGATATGGCAGGGTTATTAAAACCTTACGATGCTTTTGAATTAGTGACTAAATTAAAACAGGCCACTGGCATCCCTATTCATTTACATTGTCATGCAACGACGGGATTAAGCGTCCCAACGCTTATAAAAGCGGCAGAAGCAGGTATTGATAATGTAGATACCGCAATCTCCTCATTAAGCATGACCTATGGCCATAGCCCCACCGAAACGATTGTTGCCTGTCTGGAAGGTCAAGAGCGTGATACCGGCTTAGACTTAATTAAATTAGAAGATATAGCCCATTACTTTAGAAATACTCGAAAGAAATATGCCCAATACGAAGGCAGTTTAAAAGGGGTTGATAGCCGGATCTTAATATCCCAAGTGCCTGGTGGCATGTTGACTAACATGGAAAGCCAGTTAAAAGAACAAGGTGCTAGTGATAAATTTGATGAAGTGTTAAAAGAGATTCCTAAAGTACGCAAAGATTTAGGTTTTATCCCTTTAGTGACGCCAACCTCTCAAATTGTTGGCACACAAGCCGTACTTAATGTTATCGCCGGTGAACGTTACAAAACAATTACCAAAGAAACTGCAGGCGTATTAAAGGGTGAATATGGCGCAGCACCCGCACCACTCAATAAAGAATTACAAGCACGTGTTTTAGAGGGTGCCGAAGCCATTACTTGTCGCCCTGCGGATTTACTTGAACCTGAAATGCACAAACTGATTGCTGAAGTTAAAGACAAAGCAAAAGCCGAAGGTATCCGTCTTGCAGACAATGTAGAAGAAGATGCCTTAATTAATGGACTTTTTACCCAAATTGGCTGGAAGTTTATTGCGAATCGTGGCAACCCCGATGCTTTTGAACCCGCGCCAAACCCAGAAGTTTTTGCTGTGGCTAATGTAAAATCCAATACTACCCCCACAGAAACCTACTCGGTGAATGTTGACGGTAGAAATTACAATGTTGCAGTGGGTCCGGGCGGATCAAATATCAGCGTACAACAAACCACGAGTTCTCCCGCCAGCATTAATAGCGGTGCAGCGATTGAATCACCCATGGCGGGTAACATATTAAAAGTCAATGTTACTGTAGGGGCTAGCGTTTCCCAGGGGGATGTTGTATTAATTATGGAAGCAATGAAAATGGAAACTGAAGTGCGCTCTAAAATTTCCGGCACAGTCAGTGCCTTAAATGTTAAAGAAGGTGATGCTGTTGCAGTGGGTGATGCATTGATAACACTCTAATTAAGAAGCAGACACGAAATAACGTCAACATCCTGGAACTGAGGCTTTAACCTCGTCTGACTTATGTGGTATCAGACCCCTCTTTCTAGTGATAGCTGTATCGCTTATTTGTGTACCACCTAAACACGTAAGTAAATTATTTTACTATTCGGAATCGAGACTTTCGTCCCGTAGAACAACAAGGCAAAAACCTCGATTCCGCTTTTAATGTTAATTCTAATGAATTACTTATGCATCCAGCTCAGCCATTTTATTCACTTAAAATGGCTGAGTATTTATTCCTGAATAAAACAAAAAATCTCTATGGAAAATCTCATATCCCTATGGGAAAGCACTGGTCTTTATAATTTCTCCGGATCACAAGTATTTATGATGCTGGTTGGTTTTTTACTACTTTATCTTGCCATTAAAAAAGGTTTTGAGCCTTTATTGTTACTCCCTATTGGCTTTGGAGCTGTATTAAGTAACATTCCTATTGCAGGTATTGCTGAACCTGGTGGCATTTTATATTACCTTTACTATGGAATTAAAACCGGCATTTTCCCTTTATTAATATTTATGGGCGTCGGAGCCATGACCGATTTTGGTCCTATGCTAGCAAATCCTAAAACATTACTTTTAGGTGCTGCCGCGCAATTTGGTATTTTTTCTACCCTGTTAGGCGCTTTGGCACTAAACCTTATTCCTGGTATGGCGTTTTCTTTAAAAGATGCCGCTGCCATTGCGATTATTGGGGGAGCCGATGGCCCAACCGCTATTTATGTTGCCTCAAAACTTGCCCCTGAATTATTAGGCGCTATTGCAGTTGCAGCATACTCATACATGGCTTTAGTACCGCTTATTCAGCCACCGATAATGCGCGCACTGACCACAGAAGATGAACGCAAGATAGAAATGCAACAACTGCGCGTGGTCGGCACCAAGGAAAAAATCGTTTTTCCATTAATGCTTTTAATACTTTGTGCATTATTACTACCGTCAGCTGCACCACTGGTCGGAATGTTCTGCCTGGGTAATCTGATGAATGCCTGTGGTGTGGTAGAAAGACTCAGCAAAACCTCTCAAAATGAATTAATCAATATTATCACTATCTTTTTAGGCTTGGCTGTTGGCTCAAAACTCAGTGCGGACGCGTTCTTGAAAGCTGAAACCTTAGGTATTTTAGCCTTAGGCGCCATTGCATTTTCTATCGGTACAGCTTGCGGCGTTTTAATGGCCAAAGTCATGAACAAATTTAGCAAAGACCCCATCAACCCATTAATTGGTGCTGCCGGGGTATCTGCTGTACCCATGGCTGCCAGAGTAGCCAATAAAGTAGGTTTAGAAAGCAACCCACACAACTATTTACTGATGCATGCTATGGGACCCAATGTGGCAGGCGTAATTGGTTCAGCGGTTGCTGCGGGTGTATTATTAAGTTTGGTAAAATAACAACGCTTTCAAAAAAATGAGTCGCTAAAATTTAGACAAACCCCTTGACAGGGTGATATTCAGACTATAAATTTAAGACGGGGGAACACCTGAGAGACTATAGATTCAGGAGGAGGTTATTTTTCACCATGAAGAAATGAAGTGAATGAAGAAAAATTTAAACCTTCATGTCCTTCATGGTGAAAACCTGTCTCGTTTTAAATGAGTAGCCGATATTTACGGGTACTGATTCAGCACAATACCCTATTTACTTTTATTACTTGAATGTTTATAGCTGGAAGTTAGACTTCAGCCTTGCTTCCTAATAACCATATTTTCTATGTTTAGACTCTCTATATCCACGCCTATAGTGTTTATACTTGCCATATTGCCCCCTGGAGTCTGACTTATTATGCTCATATCTTCTCTGTTTATACCTTCTATATCCTGATTCATAATATCCAGAGCGATCATAAAATTTATGGCTATTTCGCCATCCATAGCCATGCCTACGCTGAATATAATAATCAGTAACACCACCAGTCCCACCCAATAAAACCCCTGCTACGGGTGGATAATAGCGGTTATAACCATGATATCCAGAGTAGG